>JAFGDW010000242.1 GCA_016931935.1 Candidatus Zhuqueibacterota bacterium
ACGTCGTCTTTCCATGATCGACGTGACCAATCGTCCCTATATTTACATGCGGCTTATTCCGCTCAAATTTCGCCTTCGCCATCGGTTGTTACCTCCTCAAATTTTTTGTTAAATAAATTTTTTAAAGCCCACGACCAGGATTGAACTGGTGACCTCATCCTTACCAAGGATGTGCTCTACCGACTGAGCTACGTGGGCCTGCATAAAAAATAGCGAACGATTGTCCTATATAAAAATCATATTGTAGGTACATGTTAAACCCCTCATAATAAACCACACAACTACAATATTATAAGACCCTTCATCACCGTTCCCACACGAAATGCATCCACGTCCCCATCGATGATTTTCAATTGTAGCATTTTCGAGAGTTATTATGAGGGGTATAACTTTGAGCGGGAAACGGGGGTCGAACCCGCAACCCTCAGCTTGGAAGGCTGATGCTCTAGCCAATTGAGCTATTCCCGCAACGTTATGTTAAATTTTAAAAGTGGGAAGGGGAGGATTTGAACCTCCGAAGGCTTAGCCAACAGATTTACAGTCTGCCCCCTTTGACCGCTCGGGAACCTTCCCATATATGTTGAGCCACCAGCTGGAATCGAACCCGCGACATCCTCATTACAAGTGAGGTGCTCTACCTACTGAGCTATGGTGGCTTACATGCATTGTTCTACAAGATGTAACATTCCCTTAACAGGACGGACATCGTTTTTTTGGTAGAACCCTAAATATAATAAATTAATTAAAAAAGTCAAGATTTTTTTTTATTATTTTTTGTTAAAATTCCGCTTCCAGATCGATTTATCCTTACGGTCTTCTAACTCAATGCCAATGGATTGCAGACGATCACGGATCGTATCAGCCATTCCCCATTGCCTGGCATCCCGAAGTTCGCGCCGGATTTCCGTAAGCATATCAAGGTAGAACGATTCATCCGTTCCAAAAGTTCCCGACGATTTATCCGGAATGATGCCAAAAAATTCATTAACATCCACCAAAAGCTCTCGGATTGCCTTTAATGTGACAATATTTTC
Organism: Candidatus Zhuqueibacterota bacterium; assembly: GCA_016931935.1. GTDB lineage: Bacteria > Zhuqueibacterota > Zhuqueibacteria > Thermofontimicrobiales > Thiofontviventaceae > Thiofontivivens. Next base: position 1,035 of record JAFGDW010000242.1, read on the forward strand.
TTTTGTGAAATTATTTTCTGCAATGATTAAATTAGCGGATTTCACTAGCTCAAATAGCGTGCCCATAGCGGATGCCGTATTGAAATCATCGTCCATTGCATCAATTAACGCAGCTTTCTGATTTGCAATTGTTTCATCTGTCGCTGCCCCAACATCCTGAAAATCCGCCAAAATCAAATCAATATTCTTCAATGTTTCCACAATACGCTCAAGCGCCTGTTGGGATTCAAGAATGCGCTCCTCACTGAAATTTATTGGGCTGCGGTAATGCTTAAGCAGGAAGAACATTCGCAGTACTTCCGCCGGATATTTTGCTAAAATTTCACGGGTGGTGAAAAAATTTCCGAGTGATTTGGACATCTTTTCACCTTCGATATTTAAAAATCCATTATGCATCCAGTAATGAACAAACGGACAATCGCTTGCCCCTTCAGCCTGGGCGATTTCGTTTTCGTGGTGCGGGAAAATCAAGTCGACACCACCGGCGTGAATATCAAATGTCCCACCAAGCAATTTTGAAGACATCACGGAACATTCGATGTGCCAGCCTGGTCTTCCCTTTCCCCAGGGGCTTTCCCACCAGGGTTCACCGGGTTTCGATGATTTCCATACTGCGAAATCCATGGGGGACCGTTTACGATCATCCACATCCACACGAGCGCCCGCCTGAAGTTCATTGATGTTTTTGCCGGATAACTTACCATATCCAACAAATTTTTCGACTTCATAATAAACATCGCCATCCAGTTCGTAGGCAAATCCCCTGTCAATTAATTGTTGAATCGTATTAATAATATCACGCATAAAATCAGTTGCTCTGGGACTGAGATCGGGGCGTTCAATGCCTAACTTATCAATATCCTGAAAATAAGCTCGTGTAAATTCAGTCGCCACTTCCGATGCAGTGCGATTTTGGGCGATCGCTTTATTAATTATTTTATCATCAATATCCGTAATGTTAACTACATAGCGTACGTCAAATCCCCGATAGCGCAGATAGCGTCTCAACACATCAAACATGATGAGCGGGCGAGCATTTCCGATATGAAAAAAATCGTAAACCGTCGGACCGCACAGGTACATTTTCACCTTGTTCGGCTCGACCGGTTCAAATAATTCTTTTTTTCGAGTGAGTGTATTATAAATATGAAATGCCACTGGTTTCTCCTGAAAAGTTAGTTGTTATCGATAATCTCCAACTATTTCCTGGACGAATTTTTCGCACTGCTCTTTTCCTAATAAAGAAATAACCGACGGAAGCTCAGGCCCATGAATTTCACCGGTGAGCGCTACCCGAACAGGCATCCACAAATCTTTTCCCATGATTCCTGTTTCTTTCTGGACGTGTTTCATAATATCACGGAAAATATCAATGTCCAACTGGCCGATACTCCGCAACTCGCGCAGAAACGACCACAGCACTTTCTGTGCAGAATCTTTATGAATAATCGCACGTGCTTCAGGATCGGTAATTGAAATATGATCCTGGAAGAAAATTTTGGCATGTCCGACCATTTGTTCCAAAAACTCAACTTTTTCTTGCAGAACAGTTACAATTTGGTGAATTCGTTCCTTATTTGATATATCGTATCCCGCTTGTTGAAACATTGGCAACACCAATTTTGTTAACGTAGCGGTCTCGGTATTACGAATGTACTGGCCATTCATCCAGTTAAGCTTATCCGGATTAAAAACAGCAGCGGATTTGGATACCCTGCCAAAATCGAACTCTTCAATCAGTCGTTCAACCGAAAGGATTTCGTCACCAGATTGGGATGACCAGCTGAGCAGACTAAGAAAATTGACCAGCGTTTCCGCCAGATAGCCGTTATCGCGATATTCATCCAGCGATGTAGCGCCATGCCGTTTGGAAAGTCGCTGCCGATCCGGCCCAAGAATCATGGGGATATGCGCAAATTGCGGCAATGGGACTTCTAACGCATTGAACATCAGAATTTGCCGGGGGGTATTCGACACATGATCGTCGCCGCGAATGACATGGCTGATTTTCATAAGATGATCATCGACAACGGCCGCGAAGTTGTACATAGGAATGCCTTCCTGACGCATGATTACAAAATCGCCGATATTTGATGTATCGAATTGAATTTCACCCTTCACAAGATCATTAAACTTTACATCACCCTCGGGAACGCGGAATCGAACAACCGGTTTGCGGCCTTCTTTTTCGAAAGCTGCTTTTTGCTCGTCGGTCAAATTCCGACATGTACCGGGGTAATTCGCCGACTCATTGCGTGCCAGCGCTTCCTTGCGCATTGTATCAAGCTCATCCGGAGTACAATAGCAATGATAGGCTTTACCTGTATCAAGTAATTTTTTGGCGTATCGCCGGTAAATATCGAATCGTTCTGACTGACGATACGGGCCGTACAATCCCCCGACATCAGGGCCTTCATCCCAATCGAGTTTCATCCAGCGCAGATCATCGTATATCAATCCGATATATTCATCCTTCGAACGCTCAGGATCGGTATCTTCTATCCGAAGAACGAATGTGCCATTGCTGTGTTTGGCAAACAGCCAGTTAAGAAGAGCAGTTCGCACATTTCCAATATGCAGATGACCTGTCGGGCTGGGGGCAAATCGTACTCGAACATCAGAACCCATTACAAATTCCTTTTAGTTTTTATTAATCAGCACGCTTAACAGCCACAACTCCGCTGATCGATTTCACTAAATTGTTAACAAATCAACATGGCATCGCCATAACTATAGAAGCGAAATTCACTCTTGATGGCCTGCTGATATGCTTTAAACACAAATTCTTTTCCGGCGAATGCTGAAACCAGCATAATTAAAGTTGATTGCGGCAAGTGGAAGTTCGTAATCATGCGATCGACAATTTTCACTTCATAAGGCGGATAGATAAATTTATCAGTCCATCCGCTCATTGTTTTCACCCAGCCTTCGGAAGTAACGACAGATTCCAGCGCGCGGACAACACTCGTTCCAACGGCAACAATTCTACCGCCATTTTTCATGGTGTCATTAATTGTTTTTGCTGCGTTTTCGGTAATTTCAAAGTACTCGGAATCCATTTTATGACGGCTTAAATCTTCGACCATGACCGGGCGAAAGCTTCCGAGTCCAAGATGCAAAACAATCGGTACAATAGTGACACCCTTTTTTTCGAGTTTTTCAAGCAACTTCTTTGTGAAATGCAGACCCGCTGTGGGAGCTGCGACCGCGCCACGTGTTTTTGCGTAGATTGTCTGATAACGTTCTTTATCCGAAGGAATTGGTTCACGTTTTATATAAGGTGGCAGTGGCGATTTACCAAGCTTTTCGACGATTTCAAAAAAGTCGCCTTCATAAAAAAAACGTACAACCCGGCCTCCTGATACTGTATTATCGATAACGTCACACGACAGTTCATCACCAATTGTTAATCGGTTCCCCACTCTTACTTTACGAGCCGGACGAACCAGTACTTCCCACATGCTGTTTTCCAGTTCCCGTAATAAAAATATTTCAACTTGTGCATCGGTTTTATCTTTTGTGCCCATCAAACGCGCCGGGAAAACTTTCGTCTCATTTATAACCAGGCAATCACCCTTATCAAAATAATCAATAATATCGGAAAATTTCTTTTCTTCAATACTCTCATCTTTTCGATTTAATACCATCAAACGTGACTGATCCCGTTTTTCGGCAGGGAATTCAGCAATCAACTTTTCGGGTAGATCGAATTTAAAATCTGACAGTTTCATATTCGTACTCCTATAATAGTTTTCCCTGACCGCCTGAGGGAAGCGCTTTCCCTAAATGGCGATAGGCAAGCTCAGTAGCCACACGTCCCCGCGGGGTGCGATTCAGGAATCCTTCCTTAATCAAATACGGTTCATACATTTCTTCCAATGTATCCGTAGATTCTCCGACCGCAATAGCCAGCGTATTCAAACCAACCGGTCCCCCTTTGAAATTTTGAATTACTGTCAGCAGAATACGTTTATCCATGTGATCGAGTCCGCGTTCATCCACTTCCAGCTTAAATAATGAATCACTGGCAATGGGACGATCAATCACGTCCACACCCGCTACCTGGGCAAAATCACGAATTCGCCGTAACATACGGTTGGCAATTCGCGGTGTGCCTCTGGAGCGCATTGCTATCTCTTCGGCAGCATCTGTTGTGATACGAATCCCCAAAATCTTTGCAGATCGCTGCACAATTGTACATAATTCATGATTCTGATAATAGTCCAAACGGCTGTGCACACCAAATCGTGAACGCAACGGTGATGTTAGCATACCAGCACGCGTTGTTGCTCCAACCAGCGTAAATTGTGGCAACGTCAACTGAATTGAGCGGGCATTGGGCCCGCGATCAATAATAATATCCAGTGTAAAATCTTCGAGCGCCGGGTACAAATATTCTTCAATCACACGATTCAATCGGTGAATTTCATCGACAAATAAAACATCACGTTCTGATAAGTTCGTTAAAATACCAGCCAGATCGCCGGGTTTTTCCAGCGCTGGCCCGGAGGTCATCCGAATGTTTGCCTGTAGTTCGTTGGCAAGAATGTGAGCCAGGGTTGTTTTTCCCAATCCCGGCGGACCATATAATAACACATGGTCAAGCGCCTCGCCCCGTTCCCGTGCAGCCTGAATAAATACCCTTAGATTGTCTTTTAATTTATCCTGACCGACAAAATCGTCCAACCGCGACGGTCGTAATTTTTGATCAAATTCAAATTCGCCATCAAGCAACATCGGATCGGTATTATTTTGACTTTCGGGTTCACGGGTCATGAGATTCGGCTTATAACTGTTTTAATGCTTGTTTTATTATTTCCTCGACAGTGGCCGAGGCATTTTCTGCTGTAATATTTTGAACTGCCTTTTGTGCAGCCGCGCGCGGGTACCCAAGCGAGAGCAATGCCATAATTGCCTCGTCGGCGCGGCCCATTGCCGGAACTCCTTTTTCCGTACCGGCAGCGGCACTCAGGTCCAAATGTGTTGTTAACTTTTCTTTTAAATCAACTACCAGACGCTGCGCGGTTTTTTTGCCGATACCGGACAATGACGTAAGCGCCGTCACATTTTCTTCAAGGATATACTGATATAGATCGACAATATTCGCACTGGACAGAATTCCCAAGGCTTTTTTAGGGCCAATTCCCGGCGATGTAATTAGCTGTTGAAAAAACGATCGTTCGGCTTGCGAACCAAATCCGAACAATTGTATAATATCTTCCCGGACATGGAGATGAGTTAACACCGTAACATTGTCTCCAATATCGCCGATTTGTTCGGTACAGGGAATTGTCGCAAGTATTTCGTATCCCACACCCTGAACGTCAATAATGAGTCGGGTAGGCTGTTTTTCAATAAGAGTTCCACGGAGAAAACTGATCATCGGACTCCCCTGTTTTGCAACGATGAACGATGATAATGACATATAGCCACAGCCATGGCATCGGAAATATCCAGGGATGACGGCATATCTGTAATCCGAAGCAACTGAGCAACCATCCGCTGAACCTGTTGTTTTGGCGCGGCTCCGTTTCCTGTAACCGCTTGCTTAATTTCCCGTGGTGCATATTCAAAAGTCGGTACCAACGCATTCACTGCCGCCAGCAAGGCGACGCCGCGTGCCTGTCCCATTTTTATCGCTGTCTGAACATTTTGGGTATAAATTGTCTGTTCAAGCGCTGCTGCTTCCGGGCGGTACTGCTGTATGACGGATCCTAGTTCATCATAAATATGCTTCAACCGCAGCGCAAAGTCCATCCGTCGATCAGTAATAATGCAACCGGAATCTGCTACTGAAGGATTATTTCGCTCAAATAATATGATGGCATAACCGGTTTTTGTCACGGCCGGATCGATACCCAGAACCACCATCGCGATTACTCTAACGCCTCTAAGATTGCCGGATCAATATCAAAATTGGAAAAGACTTCACTTACATCTTCATGATCTTCCAGAATATCCATTAATTTCAATAACTGCTCGGCTGCTTTTCCTTCGACTTTGACTGTGTTTTGGGGTAGCATTGTCAGTTCAGCAGAATCGATGGTAATCCCCTTATCATCAATCGCCTGTCTCACAATTTCAAAGCTATCCGGCTCGGTTACTATTTCGTACATCTCATCTTCGGATTTCATGTCCTCCGCGCCGGCATCAAGAACGATACCCATTAATTCATCTTCAGCGATCTGATCGGCCTGAATCGTAATAATTCCTTTACGCTGAAAAATCCACGCCACACAACCGGTTTCACCCAGATTACCATTATACTTGGAAAGAAAGTGCCGGATTTCAGCAACCGTACGATTTTTATTATCTGTCAACGCTCGAATTAAGAGTGCAGTTCCGCCAGGGCCATACCCTTCGTACGTAATATCTTCGTATGCAACACCGGGTAACTCCCCTGTCCCCTTTTTAATAGCCCGCTCAATATTTGCCACAGGCATATTTGCGGCTTTTGCATTAATGATTGCAGTGCGCAAGGCCGGATTGGCTGCATCGTCACCTCCACCGGTACGAGCAGCAACCGTAATTTCCTTTATCAGCTTGGTGAAAATTTTGCCCTTTTGTGCATCGGTCTTGGCTTTTTTACGTTTAATGGTACTCCATTTGGAATGACCTGACATACGATCTCCTCCTAAAAAAAATAGATGTCAAATTTAATAAATTTTTTCCCAATTTCCAAGGGAAAAATGTAACATAACTATTTTTTTTAATAGATAATTAAAAAAAATATCAATTTTCCGACTTGAAATTATTGTATGATTTAATTAAAAGTTAGGTATGAATTTTGTAGCTTAGAAATGATTTTTGAAGCAGACGTTTTTTAATTGGAAATATGGAAGTACATCACTGAGTACTTTTCCGAAAACCTTGGGAATTGTTTATATCATTGCCTGAACCTGCCGTCCCGCATCGGCTTGGCGCTGTTGTTCGCACAACGGCCAATGTCGAAGACAATTCCTGCAATTGTCGGCTTTGACAAGCTCTGCCGACGCATATGCCTAAATTGAGGTTTTCGGATTGATTCTAAGTTGGATGAAAGCAAAAGCACTTATGCAGCCAGCCTGAAAATAAACATCGTATGAATTATCTGCAATTCTGATTTGTCTGATCATTTGCATTAAAGTTTGTGCGAAATCTGCTCATATGAATGAAACGCGCGCTGCAAATCACCAACTAAACGGTCATAGCCATTCGGTTGCGATTGCATTGAGAGACGCTCCAATTGGTCAGCTAATGAACTAATATCCACTGCGCCAACATTGGAAGCGCCTCCCTTTAAGCTGTGGGCCAGGTGTTGTACTGTTTCCCAGTCACCCTGACTTACGGAAGTGCGAATTTTTTCGAGATTTTCCTGACCGGTTCGAATAAAGAGAAGCACCATTTCTTTATAAAATGTTACATTCCCATAAAATCGCCGGGAGAGAGCATCGGTAATTGGAAAAGGCAGATCATTAATTGACATTATGATCAATCCTAAGCGTGCCAGTATTGTCGAAATCGTTCCATTTCATGAACCAACTGATGATATGTTTCGTCGACATCATCGCCTCGTTTTTCGCGTCCGATTTGTTCCAAAACCTGGGCTGTTTCCTGGACGGCCATAATACCCAGGTTAGCTGCTGCGCCTTTGATGCTATGGGCTAACTTCTCAATGGAATCCAATTCGTTATTGGCGACGGCTGCCTCCAGTTGTTGCATTTGGGTTTCAGCATTATCAATAAACAGGTCCATCAATTCGTTATAAATCTCGCGGTCACCACCCAGTCTCCGTAATCCGCCTTCTTCGTCTACCACTATTGTGGATTTTTCTTCCGACATATAAAACCTCATAATTGATTCATTGAGTTTTCATTTCAACATAAACATCGGCAGGTCAATTTAATTTCTTAATTGCAACATTCCATTTTTATAAAAAATTATTGCCTATCCTATTTTAATCTTTTATTCAGGCAGCATTTATCATTCTAATTCGCATGTTGTTATATTTGAATTTGCTGAACCAATTATAAGTCAAAATCATTGTTTATTTGCGTCTGATTACTCAATGAAACATCATGGATCAATAATTGTATTGAATAATATTTTTATTGTACCTCCCTTTAAGTCTATTTTAAGCCGACAAAGAGCGTCGGCTTAAAGCGATGAGTTCAGTTTTAAAAGAGCTTTACCACGAATTTCATGAATCATGCCAAAGGCAGATGCGTCCTTCGGCGCATTATCACTAATGTGAGGGACCATTTGAAAATAGTGATTAGTTGAAATTTAACGAATTATCACAGTTTCGACGGAGTACATCCTGAGTTTATCGAAGGACTCACCGTGAAGACTACACTTCAGCCTGAGCGGAGTCGAAGGCGATTATTTCAACGGATCATTCGTATCACTTAATACTTAATAGATTTCTATTCACGTCCATTCGCATAATTAGCGGTTCATAAGATAAGGCTCAGCTATTACAGCTAATAATTCACGTCCCCTTATTATTGCTATCTTAAATTTTGAAGCCCCCTTTGACCCAATAATCTGCTTTGTTGAATGTAGATATGTTTTCGTTCAATAAATTGATTTCATTATTATTTACTTTTGTATAGATATTTGGATAACAACGGCTACCCACACGTGCGATTTTTATTTTCAACAAAATAAACTTCATCAAAATCGTGTCGATAAGATATACGAGACTTAGTGAAAATTGGGAATCATAGGCGGAACTATGAACGAATCAATACTATTTTTCGATGGCAAACTTAAACATATCGAACGATTGCAATCATATCTGTTTGAAGAAGGAATTAATCCGCTGTTCGCATCAACAAGTCGTGAGGCAATTGACAAGATAGAACGATTTTCTCCTGCGCTGATCATGATTAATTGCCATGATATGTTATTAAATGAACAGGACATGGATAGTATCCTGAACATTCAGAAAGCGGCATCGGAAACACCTGTAATATTCATCGCCAATGGCGAAGCTGATCAACTCCGCACCAAACAGCCTTATGCAGAAATAATTAATGAAACAGATGATCAGGAATCGTTTATTCAAAGTATCGAACGTGTCGTCCAATGGAATTTTAATATTCAGCGACCCGAGCACAATATCCATATCCTGATTGCTGAAGATGACATTGTCATTCGAAAAACAGTGGAACGATTACTCACGAAACAAGGGTATCAACGATTGCGGCTGGCGACAGATGGTGAAGAAGCCTGGGAATTTATTTGTGATTCTGAACCAGGACTCATTATTCTTGATTATATGATGCCACGAGCAACAGGATTTGATGTATTGCAACGCATCCGATCGAACTATCATTATGATCATATTCCGGTTATTTTTCTCACGGCTATTAATGATAAAGAGCGACTTATTGAGGCGTTGGATGCCGGGGCAACAGATTACATAACAAAGCCATTTGATCAGTCCGAATTGCTGGCGCGGGTGAATACACATGCCCGTAATTATTATTTACAGAAGCAGGTATTAAAAATAAATGAACATTTGGGGAGAATAAATAAGGAATTATCCACTAAAAATGCACAAATCGAAGCCGATCTCCGTTCTGCCAGAAAAATACAGGAAGCCCTACTGCCAAAAGAATCCATGACGACCGATGTGATGGACATTCGTTTCCTTTATAAACCGAGTCACTCTGTTGGTGGCGATTTTTTGAATTTCGTACAACTCGATGCCACCCACACGGCGTTTTACATTGCCGATGTTTCCGGGCATGGTGTCACGTCCGCCATGATAACCGTGTTTGTGCGGGAACAAATCGCCAATATCATCAGAAAATATGCCAAGCATCCGCTCACCGCCGGTGAAGTACTCTGTCAACTCAACCTCAATTATAATGAAGAAATTTATTTCCTTGATAATGGCGTGTATCTCACAATCTTTTTCGGAATTATCAACACGGAAATGCTTGAGTTAAATTATTCATCCGCCGGTCATCATGCATTCCCAATAATTTGTTCGAAGGACGGTACGACATCGGAAATTAAGGATACGGAAATTGCCATCGGTTTTCTTGATGAATATGACTTTTCGGATCGTACTATGCAATTAAGCAGCGGCGATCGAATTTTGCTCCATACGGATGGCATCATGGAAATGCGAAATCAAAATGATGAATTTTTCGGATTGGAGCGACTCAAGCAACACTTGCATGAAAATCATACTGAATCGGCCGAGAAAATTATGAATTCGTTGGTGGAAATCAGTACTGAGTTCAGCAATCAAGATGAACAGCCGGATGATATTGCATTGCTGCTTGTAGATATTAAGTAGCGTCCGAATATCAGAATTTGTTTATCACTGAAATTAACCTATACAGTCGATTTAAGTATTGACATAACCTCCCGATAATGAATACTAATGAGTATGTGACTTTTATTATGTCAATCAGACAATCGGGGCATAAAAAAGTATCGGATCTACTCTACTTTCTTTGATAGCGTTACGATTTATCAACAAAACATAATTACTAATAATGTCAGCAAATTGTACTAATAATTGAAAGCAATGATGTACTTCATGATAATCATGGGTTCTGTGAGGTAAGAAGTTGGGAGCATTTTATGACGATTGAAACAAAAGAACAAGCCGGCACATTAATTATTTACCCGAAAGTAAAGCACCTGGATTCATCCGTCTCAATGGATTTCCGGGAAAAGATTAAAGCGTATATTGATAAGGGTCACACGAAAATGATTATTAATTTAAATGATGTGGACTTTATTGATAGTTCCGGGCTTGGCGCGTTAGTATTGGGACATAAGGAGATGAGAAAACGGGGTTCATTAGTCATTGTTTCAGCAAAACCAACGATTAATAATATGTTGAAGCTTGTCCGTCTCGATCAAGTATTAAATATTTTTGAAAATGAAACCGATGCTCTGACAAATCTCAATGGCTGATTCCGATAGAAAAAACCAGCAGTACGACAAATTATCTATTCTGAAACATTGTCTTAAACAATTGCAGTATGACTGAACAAAATGCGCAAAATTTCAGCCGAATAATTCGACTGATTCAACGCCTGATCGACCTTAAAGAGCCTGGTTATATTGATCACACGGAACGAATGGCGCAAGCGGCGGAATACCTGGCTAAAAAAATCGGCATGGATAATAAAGCTATCCAATATTTACTTCTGGCAGTTTATATTCATGAAGTCGGTATATTCGCGCTTCCCGATCGTCTGATTGAAACCAATGAATCCGAGCTTTCGGAAAATGATAAAATCCTGCTCCATCAGCAAGCGCTGATTGGTGCCCGCTTGATTGAGCAGGAAGACGGTTGTGTTGAGGTGGCAAACATCATCCGTCACATGAATGAAAATGTTGATGGTACAGGCATCCCCGATGGCTTAATTGATGATCAAATTCCGATTGAATCAAAAATATTATTGATCGTCGATACCTTCAATTCCCTCATCTACAAAAAGAAAAACCTGCTCGATATTAAGCACGCTTTAAAGTACATGGATTTGAATAAGGGCAGCTTATTTGATGATCAGCTTGTTTCCCTGCTTTACGATTACGTCCGCGATGAAAACCTCATGGATGATATGCCTGAAGAAGTTGCTATAAGTCTGTCGGAACTGAAACCCGGCATGGTGCTCAGTCGGGAATTAGTTAGCAGCAGCGGAGTACTGTTGGCGCCCCGAGAGACTAAAGTGTCTGCCGAAAGCATCAAAATGATAGCAAAATTTAACTCGCGCGATCCGATTCTGGGGAGCATTTATATTACGGTTTAAAAAAACAATTCTTCATCAATTTATAACTGCCATACGATATGTCTCCATACATTTCAATCTGTAAATGATTCACTCCGAACTATCTGTTAATTTTTCGAAACATCATGAAATTATTTTGATTTATTCAGTAAACTTAACTACTTTTGCAGAAATCAACCCAGCAAGAGAGGATCCGCCCATGTTAAAGCTTACTCTTATCATGATTATGATTTTAACAATCATTCCAATTATTGTTATAATTTTCGTACTCCGTCGCTTCAGAACCACAATAAAACAATCTATTGGCGAGTTGTTCCCGACCATGTCGTTACTTTCATCTAAAATGGAAAATTCTGATAATTGGAATGGTTTGGATTATTCTTATCGCTATGAGAAAAAAGGCAAATCAGGCGCAAATTTTAGCATTACTATCCCCTGTCCCACTCAGGGTTCATTTCGTTTGAGCAAGATGCTGGCCACAGATCGGTTCTTTTTGCGGACAGGCATGAGCGTTCACGTAAAAACAGGTGTGCCATTGTTCGACGATCAATATTTCATTCAAACTGATTATCCTGAATTTGCCGCATCAATTTTTAACATCGAAGCAAACAGACTGGTTATCCTGCACTTGTTTAAACTGGGTTTTAACAGCATCGAACTGAAAAATGAAAAATTGACCGTCAGTATATTTCCATTCCAATTCAAGCATCAATTGACCAAACAATTGGCTGAAGATGTGGTCAGCCACCTGGCAAAAATTAAGAATACGGTGCCTGCCTCACTGGCCTACCAACCGGGTTATTCGGATAACTGGAAACAAAAACGACGCCTTGCCTTTTGGCTGCCATCAATCATGGGCATAGGCGGAGTTGCCGCGCTTATATTCAGTCTGATAAAATTTCAGCCGGTTGCTTCAGGTGGTATGTTTCTCGAATCACTGCGCTACAGTCTGCCGGCTGTTTTGTTTATGCTTTGGTACAGCGCTAAAGTATTAAAGGGGCGAACAACATCGCACCGCGACTGGATGCTTGTCGGCGGAATTTGCCTGATTGCATTCGTGACCACTGCGCATGGTGTACTCATGTTTACAAACGGCTATCTGGATACATCGGAGACCAACCGCTACGATTTGCGCATCGTTGATAAGCAGCGGAAAAGTTCGGGACGGAATACCAGTTATGTGATATACACAGACTCCTGGCGTGAAGGTGAAGAGATGCACAAATTCAGCATTTCATCAAAAAAATTTAAGACTGTTGAGCCCGGCACGTCCATGATGCACGTGGAAACTCGCGCCGGTAAATGGCGCTATGAGTGGTTTGTAACGCGATATTTAGACTAATCGTGGGATACTGTGGCATCTGTATGATAAACTGTCCGAATAAGCTGATGGAGCCATAACCATCCGAGCAGACTTCCAATGATGTAGTATGGAAAATCAGTCCACGTAAAGGAACTGCCAAGCACTGTTGCGCCGATGAAAGTTGCACGGATTGTTTCCAAAAATAGCGGGTGCCACAATTGCATTATTTCCAGAACGCATGTAACCAGAAAGATAATCAGCGCATTTAAGCGTGGCTGAAGTTTGGGCGCGACCAAATAAAGCACCAAACACCAGAAAATTTCATAAAATACCCCACCGAGTGAATTATTCACCCAGTCCTGCGCCGGACCGTTATAGAACTTGCTATAGAATCCGACAGGGACAATAATGAGAATTGAGATGCAGGTTAGGATGAAGTGTTTCATGGTTGATTTTCTGAAATTGAAGATGGATACCAATACCGTTTCGCTTACTCGCTTGACTTGATGAAAAAATAATAGTCTCGTGGATGAACAATTCGTGTATTTTCGAATTTTTCCAAAACGAATTAATCTTTATCGCCGGTGATGATAAAATCAGCATTTACAAACACTGTTGATTGTAGCAAATTATTATCATCAACATCTCTACAGACATCAGGTATCCTTTCGATATTGGATGGTAAAGCTATACATGCAACGTGCATAGTGCATGGAGCATAGCGATAGATTTGTGCTTTTGCTATGCTCTTTGCGCTC
>JAFGDW010000243.1 GCA_016931935.1 Candidatus Zhuqueibacterota bacterium
CCAGAAAATGCTCGCATTGGACGGCACGCCCAATAAAGCCAAACTGGGCGCGAATGCCATTTTAGGCGTCAGCCTGGCAGTTGCCAGGGCCGCTGCGAATGCAGTCGGTTTGTCGCTGTACCGCTACCTGGGCGGCGTTTCCGCCAACCTGCTGCCAATTCCCATGTTCAATATTTTAAACGGTGGCGTCCATGCCAACTGGCAGGGACCCGATTTTCAGGAATACATGATTTGTCCAGTTGGCGCGTCCAATTTTAAAGAAGCGCTGCGCTGGGGCAGCGAGGTGTATCATTCCTTAAAGGAGGTGCTGAAAGATGGCGGTTTTTCGGTGGGCGTCGGCGACGAAGGCGGCTTTGCGCCAACACTGGAAAGCAACGCACAGGCCGTGGAGTTTATTTTACAGGCGATCGGAAAAGCAGGCTACCAACCAGGCAAAGATATTGCAATCGCGTTAGACCCAGCTTCCAGTTCATTTTTTGAGGACGGCTTGTACAATTTACGTTCTGAAAAGCGAAAGATTGGTTCCGAAGAGATGGTCAACTTGTATGCTGACTGGGTGCAAAAGTATCCTATTGTGGTCATCGAAGACGGACTGGCAGAGGACGATTGGGATGGCTGGGAATTGCTGAACAAAAAAATCGGCGATAAAATCGAATTGGTCGGCGATGATTTGTTTGTGACCAATGTGGAACGTGTCGCCCGAGGAATTAAACAAAATGCTGCCAATGGCGTGCTGATCAAACTAAACCAAATCGGTACATTGACCGAAACCATCGCCACCATTAAGATGGCAAATCGCGCTGGCTGGGGCGCCATGGTGTCGCATCGCAGCGGCGAAACGACCGACAGTTTTATCGCCGATTTTACTGTGGCTATGCGGACAGGTCACCTGAAAACAGGCGCGCCCTGTCGCGGCGAGCGTTTGGAAAAATATAATCAACTGATGCGCATTGAAGAGGAATTGGGAGAGAATGCGGTTTATGCAGGTCGAAATGCGTTTGTACGCTGAAAACATACGCTAGCCTGTTGCCTTTACAGGACATTGCAAAATGATGCGCTTAAGTTGTCATCCACTCTGTCAATAATAATTTCGGCGATAGCGCTTGTTTTGAACTGGTAAACCCATGTCAATCGGAGTTAAATATGTCAGGCATTCATCTTGAAATAAAAGAAGGCATGTTCAACACATTCAGCGAACTGGTTCTCGATTATACCGGTACCCTTTCGGTTGATGGCAGGCTATTGCCAGGTATTGCAGAACGTTTGACGGCGCTGGCACAATCGTTCTGCATCAGCGTCATAACATCAAACAC
This sequence comes from Candidatus Zhuqueibacterota bacterium, assembly GCA_016931935.1. GTDB lineage: Bacteria > Zhuqueibacterota > Zhuqueibacteria > Thermofontimicrobiales > Thiofontviventaceae > Thiofontivivens. The sequence continues at coordinate 1,314 of JAFGDW010000243.1, forward strand.
ATTCGGCACGGCAAAATCCCAATTGGATGGTATCCCCGTTCAGCTCATCGTCATGAGTACAGGCGAAGCAAAACTTGATATCGTTCGACAGATTTGTCCAGCGAAAGTAACCGCCATTGGCAATGGCCGTAACGATGTGCCGATGATGAGAGAAGCAGGGCTTCGAAACGCCGTTATCGGGCAGGAAGGCGCTGCTGCCGAATTGTTGCAGTTCACAAACATTGTAGTGACAGATATCTGCCACGCGCTGGATTTGATCATCAACCCGCTTCGTTTAAAAAAGAGATTGCGGGATTGGGCCAGAAACATAGTCCACGATAATGAAGAAAAGCTCAGATTTTGATTCTAATCAATGGAGATGGAGTCCTCCTGTAAATTGTCCCGAAATAAGGCTGATGACTCCTGCGATGCTGGTTTATATTGATGCTAAATAGCGACTGAATAATCGAAAAATCTTTGGAAGAGTCTTTGGAGATGTTCAGGACAAAAGCAATTCATTAAAATTTATGGAGGACTCCATTATGGAACATATTTCTTTTATCGTTACAATATGGATGGGACTGGCGGTTTTTTCTGCCATCATTGCTCATCATTTACGTGTTTCTATCGCATTAATTGAGATCTGCGTCGGTGTAGTGGTTGCCGCGTTAGCAGGCTATTTTGGTAAGGCAGAGATGCTCGGCTCAAACCAGGAATGGTTGCGCTTTCTGGCTTCGGCAGGAGCAATTTTACTTACTTTTTTAGCCGGCGCCGAGCTAGACCCCGACGTCATTCAGAAGAAATGGAAAGAGGTGACGATAGTCGGTTCAATCGGATTTCTTGCTCCGTTTCTGGGCTGTGCCGCACTAGCTTATTATGGTTTGGGGTGGAATTCGCAGGCGAGTTTGCTGGCTGGCGTCGCGCTTTCCACGACATCGATGGCTGTCGTTTATGCGATTATGCTGGAAACTGGTTTTAACCGTACGGAATTTGGCAAGGGAATCCTGGGCGCCTGTTTTATTAATGACCTGGGTACCGTTATCGCGCTGGGATTATTGTTTGCGCCGTTCACTTATAAAACGGTCATTTTTATTGTAGCAAGCATATTTATTTTATTTTTTTTAAAGCGGATTACACGGTGGATAACAAAATACTACGCGTATCGAACCGCTGCAATCAGAACAAAATTTGTTATCTTCATTCTTTTTGGACTGGGGACACTGGCGCTCTGGTCGGGCAGCGAAGCGGTTTTGCCAGCTTACATCATTGGTATGGTTTTAGCCGGACATGCTGCAAAAGATATGAATTGGGTGCGACGCTTGAGAACTTTGACCGTGGGATTTCTCACGCCATTTTATTTTCTCCGAGCGGGAACATTGGTTTCTCTGCCAGCGCTGATATCGAGTCCCTTGATTTTTCTAGTGCTATTGGGCGGGAAAAGCATTTCCAAAATTTTCGGTTTGTATCCTTTTATTACCATCTTTCGAACTGAGCGCAAAGAACGATGGTACTATACCCTGATGATGTCCACAGGACTTACTTTCGGTACGATTTCGGCATTGTATGGATTTTCTCATGGTATTATAACACATGGTCAGTATTCCTTCATCGTATCGACTGTTATTGCCAGCGCCGTTGTGCCTACTTTTATTGCAGGCATTGCGTTTCTGCCAAAACACCTGCTTCCAGCGCCTGAAAAAGCGGCTAAACGAATTCCGCAAGAAAATGGTTTGAGCGACGAAGGATGAAAATTAATACACCTTTAAAATCCTAATGGAAGATAACACGAATCAAAATAGACCAGCCGTTTACCCGACTGCCCTCTCACAGAGCCCTGAGTGCGGTTTACCCGCACAGGGCTCTTCAGTATTGCTCACGTCGTACAAGATGCAGCGACTTACCAATAAGCAACAATTCGAGCTGTGGGTATTCTGTAACCTTGAACTCCTGCCAACTGATTCGATCCACACCACAGGATGCCTTCTTGTTCAGGTGCGGCAGGCACCAGTGCAGATTCTTTTCATTCAGCAGTCCATACAGATTCCCAAATCGATGTGTCTTATCGCGTCGCGCTCTTTTTGATATACCTGACAGTGAAGTTTGCATATGTTTATCAGCTTGTCTTATCTGCATATGTTTCCTGTCTCAGGTTCGCAATACTGTCATTCCCTTCCCCATGTGATCGGCCCGACCGTCTCTGAGTACTATGGAATGATCTGACTCCCTATACTTCTTCAGATAGCCTCCTTGCGTTGTACTACCTTACCTTTTACCCAGAAAGGAAAGCATAGGGTCTCCCAGGTTCCTGACATTTCTCTCACATCATGCCATGCTCTCTGACTCCGACAGTCCCTCCGGAATCTCGCCTTGTTGTCGATTCCTTTGTGTAGGCTTCTGGCACGTTAAAACCATCGCCGACTGCTTTGTTTGCCTTTAACGAAGCTGAATTGCTTTGGGGAGGTACGTCTCCCCTACGGCCTAAGGTGTTCCCTGTGTACGCTTCACGACTATCGTTCGATGTATCTCTCCTCAACATCTCTCCTTTAGCCGCGCAACACTCGGTACGGGTGGTTGGCTAGACCTTACCCGACAGAGACTTTCACTCTGCAAGAAATGCCAGGCTTTGCCTGGCGCACTACCCTAAAACCCCGCGGTTAGCAGGATGGGGCACAGCCATCCGGTGAGGGCGGGCACGGAAGGAGGAAGCCGTAGGCGACCGACTGGAGTGGCCGCCCTCACCGGACTTCATTTTTATCATTTATTTTTTGGAGCACAGGGAAACTTGTATTAAATTGTTAATTCCCGTTAACGTTATAACACAAGGATTATCCCTATGCTCGCTCAACTGATTGCTGATTTTATCGACTACACCGAACATGTCAACTTTAAAGAACGATCGCGCCAAGCGGTGAAGTCGAGATTAAAACAACTCACTGACTATTGTGAATACCACAACATTCAAGATGTCAAAGACATTACATTTCAACAGCTGCTACAATTTATCACTGAATTCGGACATGATTCCGTCCATGTCAAAAAAAAAAAACAAAATATGGTCACTGCACCAGTTCTTCCATTTTCTCACACTGAAAAAGGTGATTCCACAACATATCGCCTTAACATTCCAGTACCCCAGAGTCGGAAAAAAAGAACCAACCTTCCTGACCATGGATGAGTTTAATCAGATTCTCAAGCATATCGCCATCAAAGAGAATGAACAAACCGGACTCACAAATCTCATCATCGTCATGCTCATGGGAATTCTGGGACTACGAGTTAAATCCATCACGTTGCTGGATGTCGATGATGTGAATCTGGCCAACCAGACCATCCTTGTGATTGAAAAAGGCAACATTGACAAACGTGTCATGCCAATGCCCAATGTGCTTGCAGCATATCTGACAGTGGTAACATCCACACATGGAACACCATGGCGCTGCCGATGTTTTATTCATGCGACGATTCCTGCAACACGTGCTGCCCAGGGGATTCAAGAAAATGCACCACTTCGGATTCCTGAGTTCGCGCAACACGCAGCTATTGATGCGACTGAAATATGTCTTCGGATCCGTTTGGATCAGATCCGCTGGATACCCCGGACCCGGATCGCAAGCGCCCTCATTGCCCCATTTGTGGCAAATGTTTGATCCTCATCGACATTGTCAGACCGGGAAAGTTTGATAAGCGAACATTAACTGTAGTCGATGTGGGAAGACCGCCATAACGGGAATGATGGATGGGAGTAGCTGGTCGAATGACGCATATTTTTTTTCATATAAACAGGGGATCAGGAGAGCTACACCCACAGCAACCAGAATCACGATAAACAGACACTCAATTTATCAATGAACGGAGGATTGCATCAGGTAAATCACCTGGTAATACATCGAACCCGTCGATTTTTAGCCCACCCCACTTCGTATTCGACGTTTCTTCAATATAATCCTTTCTATTCATTTCTCAAATATAAGGTAGCACATTTTGCGGCCATGTTCAACCCCGAATTCAAATCGATGCTCCTCCCGCTTTGCGGGATACGATCGAATTGAATTCCTATTCGTTATGCTTTATGATGATGTAATTATTATAATTATGTAGTTTTATTGACAAAGAGTTAGTGCTTATTTCATTCTATATTATTATAAAAATTCAATTTTTATGTCTAATATATTCTTAAAGTCTTGATCCATTGTAACTAATGTTAAATCAAAATGCTTGCATAGACTATATTGATATGAATCATCAAAATCTAAATCATATTTGCTTTTTGTCTCTATTACTACTTTATAGTTATATTTTGGTAGGGAAATTATATTTGTCTTAGGTAATGTGTCAGAAATAAATTTCAAAAATGATTCTTCTTCTTTTTGTCTGAAAAGAATCACACCAATTGAATGAAGTGTGAAATCTGAAATATGAAGGACAGCTCTATTTTTATCCAGAAAACTTTTACATAGTTCACTTTTATTTTGTTTTAAAAGAATTTCCAGAAAGATATTTGTATCGATCAAATACATTAACGCCATTCCAAGGATTTATGCTGCAATTGGACAGATGTGAATTTATTCTTCAATTTAGATAATCCACCTTCCCAATTAAAACTGAATTTATCGCCGGATATTTCTTTACTGCCATATTTATCTAATAAAAAATCAATATAATCGATTACTTCTTCAATAACATGATCAGGCAATTTTTCAATTTTAGTTTCAATATCATTTATCTTCATTCTTTAACTTCTCCCAAAAGGATAAATTAATATTTGTCCATTTATATTTAAATTAACTATTACTTATGAAAGTTTCAATATAATTTTCAAATTATTTCATTGCATAACGGCCTACGGTTAACCCGCGCCGGAAATATTTAGATAAATTATTTATTGCGAACAATAAATCCAATTAAGAAAACCTAAAATACTATGCCCTGACAGGCGTCGGGTTGAACCGATTGTTAGGCATATCCTACTTAATTAAGATTAATTTTTTGGTTTGGGTAAAGATACCTGCTTGAATTCTATAAAAATACACACCGCTTGACAGATTCGTCGCATCAAAATCAACTTCATATTTTCCCGCAGATTTTTCTTCGTTGACAAGTGTCAATACTTCTCTTCCAAGTACATCATAAACTTTTAAGGTTACGTTTTCTGCTTTTGGTACAGAATATTGAATTTTTGTGGTTGGGTTAAACGGATTAGGATAATTTTGAGATAACCACAAGTCATTAGGTGATCCCTTATCAATATATTGTCGTACTGAGACTATTCCTCCTTCTTTATAAACAGCCAGACCACTGAATGTTCCGAGCCAAATGTTATTATTTATATCGACAGCAATCGAAGTAATACTATTTGAAGGTAATCCGGAATTGAACAGATTATACAACTTCCAATTTTTACTGTTGAATTCAGCTAAACCATTTGTGGAGATCCATTTGTTATTATCGTTATCAACAGCAATCCAACTAATACTGCGATCCCGTTCTAGTACTGAATTAGAATAGTCATATGTTTTCCAATCAACTCCGTTAAATTGAACAAGATGTCCTGAAAAGGTACCAATCCATATATCTCCGCTTTTATCTTGAGTTAATGTATTAATACCATTATAAGGCAGCTTTGAGTTAGATGTGTCATAAATTGACCATGTGGTATCGTGTAATTTTACCAAACCATCCATTGTTCCAATCCATTTAATACCGTTTTTATCTATTGACAAAGTTGTTACCGGGTTGGAAAGAAACTTATAATCAGAAGTGTCATAAACAGACCATGTTATTCCATCAAAATTTGCTAATCCCTTTTCTGTATAAATCCATATACTCCCACTATCATCGGTGGCAATGCATTTTACTCTGTTACAAGGAATATCGGAAGTGGAGTCATTATAAACCTTCCAATTCTCACCATCAAATCTAACCAATCCCAAATCAGTTCCGATCCATATATTGCCATCGGAATCTTCTGTAATTCCGGAAATATTGTTGCTTGGAATTTCGGAATTACTTGGGAAATAATAAGTCCATTCAATATCATCAAAAAATACAAGACCAAAACTTTCCACCACAATCCATTTATTATCATTTCTGTCGATGAAAAGTTTTGTAATTTCGTTTTCTGGTAGTCCTGAATTGGATGTAACAAATTTTTCCCATAGCACATTATTGTACTTTGCTAAATTATCATCCGTACCAATCCATTTGTTGTCGTTTTCATCAATCGCAATACACTGTACAGCATCGTCAGGCAAGCCTGAATTAGATTTATTATAAATCTCCCAATTTGCATCATCAAATTTTGCCATACCATTGAAAAGTGTTCCAATCCATTTATTGTTGTTCTTATCAATCGAAATTGAACGAACATAATTTCCTGGTAAAGGTGAATTATCTGCATTGTAAACTGTACAGTTTGATCTGTCAAATTTGGCTAAACCGCCAAAAGAACTTCCTATCCATAGATTATCATTATCGTCTAATGCGATAGTCTCAACATAATTATTTGGCAGACCTGAATTGGTTTCATTAAAAAGGCTCCAGTTAATACCATCAAATTTTACCAAACCAATTTTATCTTCATTATAACTGGAGGTACCAAACCAAACATTGTCGTTTTTATCAACAACAATTGAATGAACATCATTTCCCGGAATTTCAGAATTCCAAATATTATAAACAGTCCAGGTTATTCCATCAAAAAACGAGAGTCCTCTATCATAGGTACCAATCAAAATTTTATTTTCCCTATCAATTGCTATGGAAGTAACTTCATCATCAGCTATATCAGAATTACCAGTATTATAGACCGTCCAAGTATTATCATCAAATTTTGCTAAACCTCCATATCGTGTGCCTATCCATTTATTTTTTGCATTATCAATAAGGATACAGTTAATTTCATTATCAGGTAAACCTGAGTTACTATGGTTATAGAAGGCCTTGGAATCATTATTGTTATCTATTTTAACAAGCCCGCCGTTTGTACCTGCCCAGGTAATATTTCCTTCAATAGCAACGCAATTAACTCTGTATCCTGCTGTGTAATTGTTCCATTCTGGATTAGTTTGAGCAAAAACCGGAATGATATTAATACAAAGTATAAGCGATACTGATATAATTATTTTCATTTTTTACTTACCATAAAATCCTTATATGCCTAACATTTAAATCAGCCGTTGGAACAGCATCAGGTAAAACTGATAAAAAGAACAAAGCTTTTCATCAACCGAAATCTGCCCAGAGAGATCGGCTGTTCCAATCGGCTGCATTTTGGTGTTATACGTTTGTAAACGATTTTTCTTGTTCCTTACTGGCAAATTTATCATTTGCGTTCAATTAATAAGTGTAACAGTTTTCTATGGATTCCCTTTTGTATTCGTATTTGCTTTCTTTATTACTCTGCCGCTTGTCCCACTGATGGTATTGAAAATAACCCTTGTGATATAAGCCAATTGCCATCAACCTTTTCAAGCGTAAAGGCTGATCGCAGAGGCATGGAAGCTTCTTGGCCAAGAAAAATTGTGTTCCATGTCGCATCAACCATTACTGTTCCAAGTGTAGGAGATAATTTCACATCCTTGTTCTTAAAATCAATTATCTCCGAGTTCTCTACCATATCAAATGTTTTTTTCATGTGAATCTCGAGTTCTTGACTTCCATGATCTACTTCCGCAACGTCAGTTCCGTATAGAATGCAATCATCAGTGATATTTTTACTAAAGTTTTCCCAATTTTCCTCCGCAATAGCTTTGAAAAGATCTGAGACTGTGGACCACATTGCTTCTTTTTCTGCTTTTACTTGCTCTTCTGTTAGCTTTGAATTTGTGCTACATCCAAATAAAATTAATGTGACAAGTAGAAAAAAGGTTACTCTCATGGCCATTTCCTTTCATTAATTTGGTTTGTTGAACTTGAAAAGTGGAATTCAAATTGTTTCATTCCCTCCTTATTTTAATATTTTGCCAATTAAATATTACATATAATCGGGATAGGGCAAGGGCCTCTCGGCCCCGTTCCTCCCACACCACCCGGCATACGGCTCACGTACCAGGGCGGTTCGGTTGGTTAAGTTGTTCGAACGTACAAACGTGGCAATCCTAAAGCGTCAAAGTATTTACCGGGTAATGCAATGGCTAAGGCGGGACTGTGACTCAATCGCCAAGGGCCGTGCGCGGATTTTGCCGTATTCCAGGCTAAATCCCGACTCACACCGCGGCGTCTTAATTCACGATACCCGCAACGTCCCCACTGTTTCCAAAGGTAACAGCGAAGCTTACGCCTTATCCAGGAGTCTAATTCCTTGAATAGCGAACGATATTGGCTGAGGCCATAATAAGCCTTCCAGCCATTTAAATATTTCCGCAATTCTTCGATTATTTTTTGGATATTGCGGCCTCGTGTTCTTCGGGTCAACTCGCGTATGTGCGCCTTGAATCGTTTCAGTGATTTCTCACTGATACGTATTCTCAGCGTGGTACTAAAGCTGAATCCCAAATATTGACGCTCCCAGACGCGGCCTGCCGCACTTTTCTTTCGATTCACTTTTAATTTAAGCTTTATCAAAAGAAATCGCGATAGACTCGACAAAACACGCTCGGCTGAACGCCGACTGCGCAGATAAACATTGCAGTCGTCGGCGTATCGCACGAAACGGTGTCCACGTCTTTCAAGTTCTTTGTCCAGTGAATCCAATAGCACATTGGCTAATAACGGACTCAGCGGACTACCTTGAGGAGTACCTTCCGGTGTCTCGTGGTAAACATCGCCCACGATGACGCCGGAACGCAAGTACAGATTGATGAGACGCAGAACCCGCCGGTCGGATATTTTCTCCCGAAGCCGACGCATCAACAGGTCGTGATTGACATTGTCAAAGAACTTTTCAATGTCTAAATCTACGCCCCAGCAGTAGCCTTGACGTATAAATTTCTGCGCCTGGTATATTGCCTGATGCGCACTTCGTCCGGGACGAAAACCGTAGCTGAAGGCTGAAAACGTCGGGTCCCATATCGTTTGCAGAACCTGCATTATCGCTTGTTGGATAAAGCGGTCTACCACCGTTGGGATTCCCAGAAAACGTTTGCCGCCATTCGGCTTGGGTATTTCTATACGTAGGGCTGGGCTTGGCCGGTAAGTGCCATCGAGTATCGAAGCACACAGCTTTTGCCAGTGCTTCTTTAGATGCTCGCGCAGTTTTGTTACCAGCATCCCATCCACACCTGCACTTCCCTTGTTACGTTCAACTTGTTTAAGCGCTGCTCTCAAATTTTCACTCGACAGTATACGTTCCAACAAGCCTTCTGCAACCGGATGTTCAGAATGGTTTGCCAAAGTGTTACAATTGTCCCCTCCACAGGTCAGCCTCAGTTGTTCTGCCGGCTTATTGTCCACTCGCTTCTCCACCTTACTAATCCTTCCAATTAAATCCTTACGGATACCGTTCGGGCCTTCGATTACAAGCCTCGAATTAGCTACAGGTTGAGGTTTGTTTTCTCTGTTTGCCGCCTGGTTTCTCCCGCCCAGCGGGATGCCACAATATTTCAACCATACCTGAACGAGAACTCATACCTACTATGCCCTCTGCTGACTTCTGCCATACGCTCAGGGTCGATTGCTCTTCCCTCAGCTTTACAATCAGTCATAAATGGCTGGTGAAGCAGTATGACAGACCTCCCGGGGTAAGACACGCAGCTTTCGATGCGTAGACGCCGGATTTATAAAGCACACCCCAATGTGGATGGACGGACTTTGTGGTCACGTGCCCACTCGTCCCGGATGTACCACACCTCATATCCGGTTCCTGTTCGTCGCCCCGCACCTTTGGATTGGACTTCCTTCAGACCCCGCCTCGCGACGACGCCCTTGCCCTTCTCCTAATCTTAGGCTCCACGAACACCTGATATAGGGACTTGCACCCTACTAGTTACGTGCCATGCCCGGCACACACGTTTTGGCTAACCTGCCGCAGGTTGCGGGGCACAGACTTTCAATAAACCAAAGACCTTTGTGCGGACTACAAAACTTGAAAAACCGCACAGCCCCTGCGTAAGGTAGCAAGCCAGCGAGTTATCCCTATTAATTCAAATTCAAAGGGACACTTTTCCAACAAGCCCCTTCCGAACCGTACTTGACCGTTTCCGTGTCATACGGCTCTCCAGTAAGTCTTGATTCTACTTTGCGGCTGTCATAATCTCCATTATGAATATTAACATGACAAGAATGACAGACAAATACAACCTTTCGATTTCTTGATGTCATGAACTGTACCCACTTTGGTATCTGTTTCCGTCCTTGATATTTCTCTTTTACGTCTTTTAATTTGCGTACATGATGTCCTTGAACATCATCATTTGATCCACACAGTTCACAACGATCGGCAAGCAATCTGCTTATTAATTCATTGCCACTCCGATACAACTCTGCTTTCCTGTCATTAATAACAGCCGTTTTCTGACGGCGTAAAGGTTTATTCCCAAACTGCGCTCGATGTATTTTCCCCGAATTATCACCGCTTCTGACTTCTACAACAAAACAGATAACACCGTATCCTGATTTTCGTTTGTATTTTCGGTATGCCCACCGTACACTTTTCCTGTGTTTGGCTGCTAATGTTTTTGCCAATGACATGGTGTAATGATATTTCACTTTGTACAGACTCGATATGTTATGAGCCAGCGCATAGTAATTGGCTAAACCCTGAAATTCAATCCCATAATTTAGCACAATTTCAAAATCACTACATCGTATCAAATAAGGTCGACAGGCTACTTTTCCGTTGCGATTGAATATTCGACTCTGTTCATTGATTACATCTTTCGGTATCAGAAAAATTACACTACCATTGATCGAACGGCGTTTAACTTTGTGTTGACGTTTGTAATCTTTGGTTAGCCGATGATTATCTTGTGCAATCGTAATCTCATATCCCAGAAAACGAGCATGTTCAGTTGTCGCATGGGTTATCAGCGTTTTCTCGGCTGACATTTCCAACTTGAGCGTTTTCAGAAATTGATCTAATTTACGCTTTATCTGTTCCGCTTCTTCTCGTGTGCCGATAAAACCCAACAAAAAATCATCAGCATATCGGACATATCGCAATCGTCTGTAATCGCCATCGTTTGTTACTTGTGAAGGAATATTTCGTTTCTGTTCCCGTAATCGTTCGTATTTGGCAATTTGACCTTTTTGTTTTGCATAAGTCATCGCCACATTTAACCGATTGTATTCAGGATTACGGCGTTTCATTTTACCGCTGGTGTAATTGGGAATTAGCTCCTGCTCTACATACGAATCCAATTCGTGCAATACAATGTTGGAAAGCAGGGGACTAAGCACACCTCCTTGTGGTGTTCCCGAATACGTATTATAGTATGTTCCGTTTTCGATATAACCAGCTTTCAGCATTCCCTTAAGTAATTTTAGCAGACTCCGATCTTGAATCTTCTGTCCGATTAATTCGAGTATTACATCGTGATTAATGTTGTCAAAACATCCTTTAATGTCTCCTTCGATAAACCAGCGTGTGCCAGTCCATGTGTATTGTATTTCCTGTAAGGCGGTATGGCAGCCACGTTGTTTCCGAAATCCGTGGGAATGACTCGAAAATTGCCCTTCGTAATATGATGAAAGAACAATACGAAGAACTTCTTCAAGTAACTTGTCATTCCAAGTTGGTATTCCTAATGGTCGCTTTTTGTTGCTGTTCTTTTTGGGGATTCTTGTTCTTCGTGTCGCTTTCCAGTGGTATCTCCTGCGTCGTAATCGTTTTATTAATTTATCAATTCGCTTGATTGACATTCCGTCAACAGTGTCTTTCGGATCAATCCCTACAGTAGTCGCTCCTGCATTCGCATATAAATTAGCATAAGCCATTAAGAACAGTTCACGATTCAGGATGTTTTTATACACCCGTTTGAGTGTTAAACCTTTTTTCCCACGTTGCCGAACAATCTCGATATATTTAAGAGCTATACGCATTTCGCTGTTTCTCTTAACTTACATGAGATTTGACTTACCTGTTCCACTTCGCCCTGTGAACGGCTTTCCCGCTCTCCCTGGTGGGGCGTGACTCCCACGACTACTATTGGAACTCCGTCACCTTATGGCTCTCGCCACTTAGGCAATCCCGTGTTCCGTACAAGTCAGACGTTTTATAGATTGACTTAGGCACTCC
>JAFGDW010000244.1 GCA_016931935.1 Candidatus Zhuqueibacterota bacterium
GCCTCCTTACGTTACCGCTTGCACTGTTAATCCACTGGTATACTTTTCAATTAATACAATGGTACACTTTTTACTTGAAATTTACATATGATCCCGCCACCGCGGGACGGAATGACACGTGGCTGAATAGTAACAGGATACCTTAATCAGGTGTCTTCTAATTCGTTTCAAACAAGGAAACCGAATTATGATCAAAAAAATTCTGCTTTTTCTCTCCTGCTTCGTTTTTCTTTTCGTGAGTTGCTGGAAACACCAGGATAATGATATCACAAAACCCGCAATCCCGACTTATAATCTCTCCGGTTATATTAGAGATATTGATTCCAAAATAACTCTGGGTAGCTGTGTCCTTCAATTGGAATCTGTAGCGCTTATTTACGACGCCCAATTCAGTATGGTTGATACGACCGATGCTAACGGTTACTATCAATTCGATAAGGTTATACCGGGGCAGTACGAAATAACTGTTTATCGGGAAACATATGATGCTATTACAGTTAATTTGAACATTCTGCACAGCGATAAGCAATTCGACATCCTGACTCCCAAAGTATATCTTTCCAACGAGTGTCATGATTATGATCATAGCGCACAATTTGGAACGCTGACTGCCCCAAAGTTCGAAGGGATTCAATGGATTGATCGGACAACATTAGCCGGCGTATGGACATGGAAAGAGCATGCCGATGATAGAACCCGGTACCGAATTATTATCGGTAATTTCGAATCTGGTTTTACCATACTGGGAACACAGTCGTTTGTACCCGAAAACTCTGAAATGAATGGATTAACATATCTGCATTCATATTTCTCATTTTTTGATCAAAAGCTTCTGACAATTGAGCCAGGTTCCGGAAAAATTAAAAATGAACAGGATAGCCGTTATACATTAACAGATTTAACAACCGATAAAACAGATATCTGGGCGCTGACTAATGCCGGAAAAATTGTTCAGTTTAATAGAAACGGAAGTCAGCTATTAAACACGTATTCGGTTTCCTATGAAAAGCCGGGAGGAATTGCCTGGTTTGACGGGCACATTTGGGCATTTGATAAATATGATAATCTACTTCAGAAATTTGATGCTGAACTATCAGTCATGGAAACTTACTGTCCGATTTTTATTGATGAAAATTCTTATGCACACCACATTAATGGCATTCAATATATGTCGTTCGATGTCGACGGTAATTTATGGATGAATAAAGGCTATTCAATTTATGTTTTGCCGGGCCACTAAACCGATTTCATATATCCATCTGCCTTCATCATACTATCCCCAAATACAAATTGAGACGTCTTATAAATACAATAATTCATTAACAAAATGTACATCAGGAAAGGAATTAATAATCGATGGCAGAAAATCAAAAAAGTAAACGATTACCAAACCTGTTACTAATTCTAATATCACTGATATTCTACTTTCTATTCCTGATAGCATGCAACGACGGTAAAAATTCGGACAACAAAGCTGATAATCATAGTAATCTTCCCGATGGCTATCAACAGCGATTCTATGAAAATATGAGATTCGGCCTGTTCGTTCCTCCGAGCTACGATCCGATCAAAAGCTACCCGCTCATCATTCGTCTTCACGGCAGTACCGACACAGTGTCATGGGATTTAAGCTGGTACCATGATCCCATTCAAACCGATGATCCGTGTTTTGTACTCAGTCCCAAAACCACAATTCCACATTCTGGCTGGGGTACAAGTTGGGATCAGATTTACCCTACCCCAATGAGAATTACAATGGATGTGGTCGATTCTTTACAGAAAGAATTTAATATCGATACCACTCGCCTGTATATTCACGGAACATCCATGGGAGGGTTCGGTGTATTCAATGTACTGGCAAAAGAGCCGGGCAGATTTGCTGGCGCCTTTGCCATTTGTGGTGGAGGCGATCCGGCAACAGCCAATGCCGTGAAGCAAACACCACTATGGATTTTCCACGGCAGTGATGACAATATCGTACCGGTATCACGCTCCCGTGATATGTATCATGCGATTGTAGCAGCGGGCGGCCGGGAAGTTCGCTATACCGAATATCCCGATGTCGGTCACGAAGCCTGGACACCTGCCTGGAAAGAGCCTACGATAACATCCTGGCTGTTAGCTCAGCAAAAGGGAGCAGTACATAGCAATCCTGAACTACCCGAAAATCTATCCGGCGAAGTTACTAATGCTGATCAGGTTCAGTTGTCATGGAATCCACCTTCTGACCAAGCGAATTCAAATAACCACGTATGGTATTATCGAATATTCAAGGACGATACAGCTATCGCCGAATTGGATTATATTTACACCACCTATATCGACACCACTGTGTCCCGGTCGACAGGCTATGGTTATAATATATCTGCCGTCAATTATTTTTTTAGAGAATCAGGACGAACTGCGACAGTTGAAGTTAATGTACAATAAAATAGTTGCATGATTGTCAAATATTACATAATTTGAATTACGAATTGAGCCTTTATGGTCGACAAAATTGTGCCATACCTAAGCACAACGTTTCATGTATTCTTGTCGTGTTCAAGAATAAAATTTTAAAATGGCAAAGCCTTCATCCTGAGTCCCGACGCGTCGGGAAAGGATGAATTTTCATGGTTCGATGAAGTGTGATCCTGAGCCAGACGAAGGACTCACCATGAAGCTACGTCGATTAAATCCTACATAAAATTGTGAAACGCTGTACTCAGTACATTTTTTACCATTGGAAATTGCTTGTAAATTCAAAAAAATTGGGACTCATTTTATCGGCGCCTACTTTGTCCTACCAGCAGGAATAATATTTTTTTAAAATTCATATCGAATTCCAAAACTGAGGAGATTATGAAACGAACAAGCCAATTGATCGCCGTACTTTTACTTCTGATGTGCCTTAATTCAGTTGCTATTACTCAGGAAAATAGTGAAAAGAAAGAATGGTGGCAGGCCGGTTGGCGCGGTTGGCCAAAAGAAAATCCAATGGCGAAAAAATTACCGCTGATCAAGGTAAGCGGAAATCGTTTTGTGAATGCAAATGGCGATACCATTCTTTTCCGTGGTCTGGCTATCGGCGATCCGGACAAAATTGCCGACCAGCAACATTGGTCGAAACAATATTTTGAGAAAGTCAAGGAAATGGGCGCCATGTTCGTCCGGATTCCGGTGCACCCAATCGCCTGGCGCGACCGAACACCGGAGGGCTATTTCGAACTGCTCGACCAGGTTGTACAATGGTGCACGGAACTGGATATGTATGTCATAATTGACTGGCACTCGATCGGCAATTTGGGCATGGAATTATTTCAGGCACCAATGTATGAAACGTCAAAAAAAGAGACATACGAGTTTTGGCGACAGATAGCGTTTCATTTCCGGGGACACAATACAGTAGCGTTCTACGAAATTTTTAATGAACCCACTCAGTTTCATGGTATGTTGGGCAGCATGACCTGGTCCGAATGGAAAAAGATAAATGAAGATATTATTTCGCTAATACGCGCCTACGACAAAGAAACCATTCCACTCGTCGCCGGATTCGACTGGGCGTACGATTTAAATCCAATCCGCTATGAACCCATAAACGTTGAAGGGATTGGTTACGTTACCCATCCATACCCGATGAAGCGAAAGGCGCCCTGGCCAGAAAAATGGGAGGAAAATTTCGGATTTGCTGCTGGGCGCTATCCGGTGATTGCCACAGAAATCGGCTTTGGGCTGCGCGACGGTGACATCACTGATGAAAATCATTATGGCCCGATAATAATAAACTTTCTTGAAAACCGGAGCATTAGTTGGGTAGCCTGGGTATTCGATCCTGACTGGCATCCGAGTTTGTTCGAATCGTGGGACACATATAAATTGACCGGAAGCGGGGAATTTTTTAAAAAGGCGTTACACGGCGAAATTATTAAATAACTTTTTTAAAATAGTCACGTATTTTGTAACAATATATCAGAACTGTCACGTTCAGACAAAATAATCACTGATTATGGGAATATTTACTATCGCCATTGCACAATCTACTTCGTTTAAAGGGAACATTGACGCAAACATAGTGCATCATCTTAAGCTAATTCAGACTGCTGCTTATTCAAACGCCCGATTTATTATATTCCCGGAATTATCACTAACCGGTTATGAACCAGAATTGGCCGACAAGCTCGTTCTCTCCATTAACGACACCAGGCTCGACTCACTCAAGTACGCCGCCCGGCAACATGACATCACAATCGTAGCGGGCGCCCCAATTCGCTCTTCAGCCGGAGAATTACATATTGGAAGTATATGTTTCTTTGCCGACGGTTCAATCCGAACTTACGCAAAACGATTTTTGCACCCTGGTGAAGAGAAGTATTTTTCTCCCGGCAATGAGCCGGCTATAATTTCTGTTGGGGGTCAAAAAATCGGTCTGGCGATTTGTGCGGATATCGCAAATCCCATTCATGCAGAAGATGTTGCCCATGCCGGTGGATATTTTTATGCGGTAAGTATTCTCGTTGCCGAAAATGGTTACAATACGGATACACAACTGTTAAAAAATTATGCCCTGAAACACAATATGCCTGTCTTTATGGCCAATCACTGCACCGAAACTGGCGGATATATACCCGCAGGTAAAAGCGCTGCCTGGGATTCTCAGGGTGACTTAATCGGATCACTACCCGACGCCAATGAAGCGCTGTTAATTGTTACAAGAGCGACAAACGAATGGACTAGTGAAATTATCAGTGTTTAAATTTACCGCCCCAATTCACTACATAACTTTCGAATAGATAAAATTATCACATACCAGGGGATAAAATTACAATCAAGGAGAATAATCAATGAAACATGTATCGTTGTTTGCTTTTTTAATTCTTTTTCTTATCATATCAACCATTCCCGCCTGGGCACAAGATGAAGACCTGGAAACACCATCCAATACGGAAGAATCTCTAATCCAGGTCAAGGAAATCGCGCCCTATTCATACTGTGCAATCGTCATGACCGGCAGTTATGACAAACATTCCGAAGCTTTCCAAACTCTGTACGAACAGGCTCAATATCAATATATAGACGCTGATCAAATTCCGTTTGGCATTTACTGGAATGATCCGAGCAATGTTCCTATTGAAGAACTGAGTTGGGAATTAGGATTTGCAGTGCCCGATACCCAGAAAGTAGAAGAACCGTTAGTACTTAAAAAGTGGAATTTCCCGTTAGTCGTATCGCGTGTTTATGAAGGCGCATACGATGATAATATGAACGCTGTTTATGGTGAAATTTTCGGATGGATCGGCCAGAATAATTATGTTCCGGCAGGACCAATGCAGCAAAAATTTCTGACCCTGCCGCAACAGGATGATGAAGGACATTGGGGTGGCACGATAGAAATAATCATTCCTGTGGAGAAGGCTGAGAAATAATTTCTTTGAATTTTCGGTTTTGTAAAATTAATACTGTTGTAAAAACTCTTGATTTTAACACAAATACTATAATATTCGTTAATTCACATTAACATAATTACAGGAATACATCGTGAACTATCATTCTAACGTTACAAGCATGCAAATTTTGAAACGACCAACTATTCGCCGCACAATGAATGTACGCGGCTTTTGCTGCTTGAACTCGACAGAATGAGACCAGGAAACATATCAAACTTTCAAGCCTTTCTCGTTTTGTCGGGAAAGGCTTTTTTTGTGACTATACTAAACGAATTGGTTTTCGGATTTAATTTTAACTTCCCTTCCTTTTGAAGGAAGGCCGAAGGTAAGGGAAGGTTTATAAAAGGGAAATCTGAAAATCAATTCGTAACCAGTATAACTTTCACATTATCTTTTATTTCAATTAATTCCGGAGATTATCATGAAAAAAATATTTCTAACATTATTACTATTGCTATTCGTTCCACGATTGGTGTTGCCTCAAAACACCGATTCACTTGTCATACAGAGCATTTTTTCGGAAGCCCTGACTAACAATGCTGCATATGACCAACTACAATACTTATGTGAAAACACTGCCGGTCGAATGACAGGCACACCGCAGGCCGCAAAAGCGGTCGAGTTCACAAAACAAGTCCTGGAAACCATGAATTTGGATACGACGTATCTGCAACCGGTCCAGGTACCGCATTGGGTGAAAGGTGATACGGAAACAGCCAGCGTTCAATCAGCAATTGTTGGCTTTCACGATGTGACTGTATGCGCGCTGGGATACTCAATTGGTACCGGGATCAACGGAATTCGCGGCAATATAATCGAAGTCAACGAACTCGGTTTACTTGAAAAATTGGGGAAGAAAAATCTACAAGGAAAAATTGTATTTTTGAATCGTCCGATGGATCGAACAAAAATAAATCCCATGGCCGCTTATAGTGGCGCTGCGGATCAACGCGTGCATGGTGCAGCCGAAGCGGCAAAATACGGTGCGATCGGTGTTGTTGTTCGCTCGTTGACCACATCACAGGATGATTTCCCCCATACCGGCGTTATGCGTTATCAAGATGGGGTGACCAAAATTCCGGCGATTGCCATCAGTACGAACGATGCTGAGCGGCTTCATCAGTGGCTGACGATTGACGCGAACCTATTATTTTACATGCGTACCACGTGCACGTTGCTTCCGGATGCCACATCATATAATGTGATTGGCGAAATTCGGGGAACCGAACATCCCGATGAAATCATCGTCGTCAGTGGCCATTTGGACGCATGGTTCAACACCGAAGGCGCGCATGATGATGCTACGGGATGCGTTCATGCGCTGGAAACATTACGCTTATTAAAGGCTCTACACATCCAGCCCAAACGAACAATCCGTTGTGTATTATTTATGGATGAAGAAATTTGGCAGACCGGTGGTAACGAATATGCACGAATTGTCGGCGAAAAACATGAGCAGCACCTGGTTGCTATCGAATCGGACCGGGGAGGATTACTGCCGTTAGGTTTCACGATGGACGCTCCTGATAACATCGTAGAGAAGTTCGCGCAATTCAAATCTTATTTTGAAAACGTTCACATTGATCGTTTCGAAAAAGGCCATGGCGGAGTGGATATCGGACCATTAAAAGAATTAGGGATTCCCCTTGTGGGTTTTCTACCAAGCACCCAACGTTATTTTGATTATCACCATTCAGCAAACGACACATTTGAGCAGGTGAATGTGCGTGAATTACAATTAGGAAGCGCAGCCATCGCCAGTTTGGTGTATTTGATTGACAGGTACGGATTATAATCCGGTATGTTTACATTGAAGCCTATGTAGTTTTAGGAGTTACGAATTTCGTTACCCTTATGAAAATCCCAAACCTTCGCAAGGGTAACTCCTTAGCCCATATCGTCTTGATTATATAAATTAATGTGGCAAAAAATACGGCTTCATCGGTCGCCATTTGCTTTTCCAGATGTAAGGAATCAGCAGACCGGTCACTATCCATGGAATACCTTTCGCGAAAATCGATCTTACTTCAGGGGGCATATTATACAAAACAAACGGTAATACCAATTGTGCCGGTTTGGAATGTTGACGGCTATGGTCTCCAAAACGCGCGACCAATTTATCCTGATCAATTTGAGGCACAACCGAGCAAATGCATTCTCCGCATAAATGAGTTTCTTCAGACTCAATGTGAGGGTACCAGATTTTTTGTAATTGAGTAAGATGTTTATTTAATGCTCTTGCGGCCGTGCCGATATTTTCAGCTTCTTTAAGATGCTGGTTTGCTTCATCGATTTGTTTCAGAATGCTAACCATCTCCCGGTGTTCTGCCTTCAATTTTTCATACGGCGTTTCAGGTAATTTATCCTTAAAGAACGGAAATGCAATATTATCTTCGATTTCATGGTGTCCTTCAAGAAAAGTAATGAAGCAGTCCAAGAACATGGTGAATCCTTGTAGCTCAATATCTGCTGGAGTTTTATTAATAAATTTGGCGCTGTTTTCAACAGACACTTCCAGCGCACGGGTAATGGCGCCGTGAACCCGTTCCAGGTCTGCTGCAATATCGACATTTTGTGCCATAATACTTCTCCTGTTGTGTTAATCTGTTATTTCTGTTAACCAATCTGTAAAATTACTCCTTCATGCATGTGATCTGTTCTGTCAGCGATTACTGCCCCATATCTGGATCACATTCTTCTCCGTCTCACCGATATACATATCAACGGGTGCCTGATTCATAGAGTCCGAGACACTCAACAAACGGTACGTGCCCTCCAGCGCGAATTCAACGGTGTCGTTCACCGGATCTACAAGATAAATATCCCGCCCCGTAGCAATCAGCAATTCGCGCGAACCATCACCATCACAATCATAAAATCCTTTAAATGTCCGGCGATTAACAGCAACTCCATCACGGAGCAACGACACAAGAATTCCGATAATCCCTTTTGTGGAACCATCGACAATCACAAGGCCGTTGACAACACCTTCATCGTTTTTTCTCAGCATGATGATTTCATCCACACCATCCCCGGATTGATCAAGTTGTGTTTCCTGGCTTAGCTCTGACATCAACGCCGTACGACCAGGCTCCGATTCCCACTTTAAGATCACATCGGATGCCAGCAGACGTGGCACGATGCCAACAAGCAATATCAAAAAGATTAAATAACGTTTCATAATATAACCTCAACATAAGTTTAGCGTGCCACGCGCGTGCGAAAGCGCGTGGCACATGGTTAATAGTCCGAAAGTTTATTTCAGCAACAACATCCGCCTGGTTAACACCTGGCCATCGGCCTCCAGACGGTACAGATAGGGTCCGCTGGCAACACGCTGGCCGGCATTGTTCAATCCATCCCAGTATGCCTGATGCATTCCTGCCGGGCGCACACCTTGTACCAGCGTGCGGATCAATTGTCCATTCACATTATATATGGATAAATCAACATCGCTGACGACGGATAGCTGATAGCGAATAGCTGTTTCCGGATTAAACGGATTGGGATAGTTCTGATGCAGCGCAAATCCCGCCGCCATCAACTCCGTTTCAGTAATCGAGGTTGTGCCTGATGGTATACCCCACACCTGTACGCTGGAATCAGCCAAACCGATTCCTACCAGATCGTCCGCACCATCGTTATCCAGGTCGGCCACAGCCAGCATTTGAAAATTATCATCGAGTGTGTGTACGTTTCCGTCCCGCGTCACAACGGAATGGTAGCCAAACAGCGCTTCCTTTTCGCCATCGTTGTTCAGATCAAAAAATCCATTCAGTCCACGGGATAAATCATCGCGGTGTTCATCCGGGAACTGGAACTGCCACTTGATAGTGCCAGCGCCGATATCACGAACAAACAAACCGGCCACATCGGTGCTTTCTGTGCCGACCAGTAATGGAATGTCCATGGCGCCGTCATCATCCAGATCCAGATCATTGATCCGTTCGTACGTCTCCGGATCGAATGCCAGACTGTGGCCAGGACCTGAATTATATTTCAGGGTCAGGGAATACTCAGCATTCATCGCCGTACCCGCATCGGATAACATGGCAGTCCCTGATTGCACAGATTGGGCAAATCCAACACCGTCCTGCCATCCGACAACAACGACCTGTCGAATATCGGAGCCGGCAACAAAAGCAATTTCAGGCTGGGGATCCTGATCGACATTGACAAGGCCAAATAACTGCACATTTTCCGCGCTGTACTCCACGGTTTTTGTTTCCGCATCAATGATCCAGAACCGGTGGTCCTGATAGAGTAATACACTTACCTGGCTATTCCCTTTAAAATCACAAAAGCCGAGCATTTCAGCAAGATCACTAACAAGGGACAGCGGGAACCACCAATAAGGCGCACGCGCGAGGCCATCAAACACACCCAGCACAACACCATTTTCGGTATTTCGGAATCGGATTCGATCTCGGACGCCATTTCTGTTCATATCCCGGAATTCAGGAATATTTTCATAATTGATCAGGACATTACGAACAGTTTTGGCAATGCGCCGGTTCGGGGCTGAGCGGAATTGCTCCACGAATTCGGCACGCAGCGGCGTGGAGAGCATCCAGCCACAAAAAGCAAGTATGATAAGTCGATTCATTGTAAACTCCTTTTATTCCAAATGATGAATAATCCTTAAATTGTAATCTGAAAAATGCGAACGTACTTTGAGAATTACCCGGCTTGTCGTTTGATTTTTTGACAGAAACAATTACAGACTTCAACTGTTTTATATTGGGTTTCGGTTGTCTGCTCGCCAGTGCTTGTATCCACAACAAGTACCACTGTTTCAACGACTGTCGTGGTTGTATAGCAGATAGGAATGCCACAGTCACAACTGAATTCAGTATCTTTACCATCGTTTGTCGTACAGGTGGTCGTGCCACCGCCTTTACAAAATATGTCTTCGAGTTCATCGATTAAACCGGCAATACCACCAAGAATTCCGCCGATTTGGGATTGTGCTTCCGCAGAATGATCATCTTTAAAAAGTTGCCAGATCGATAATAAATTTGTTCCGCGTTTTAGCGCGACATTCTGTTCCAGCAGCCACGCAACATCTTCATCAGTACCTGCCGGAATAGCACCTTTACTGCTCATGTTCACCAGGTTGCTACCACTACCGTTTTCAACACTTATATTCACCGCTTGACCTTCAATCAATGAGAAATAGATATTCAGCGCACGGCCATTGACAACGGTTTGATAACCAATCCGTTTATTGGGCACATCAATTGTCACCTGATCAATTTGAAATGAATTGGGAAACAGCTCCAGCGCCGGACCTTTTCCCCACAGTTCGATTTCATTTTGCTCGGTGTCGAATAACAACAGTTCCGTGTCGTCATCATCATCCGCATTCGGATCAATGTCCACTAATACATGACTGGATGGAAATTGCTTGATCACGCCAACGCCTTCTTCCAGAATAGTCACATCCGTAAACCGCCGGCCATTCCGTTTGGCCAATACCATCTGTTTCATCGACAACTCGTTCGGATTCAGATCATAGGCGCCAAGAATCTTCCATGAAATGCTATGAAATACGATACCATTGATCGGGAATGACCAGGTTTCATCGCTGGCGCCGCTCTTCACGGCTAAATAAGGCGATGACGCATCGAACCATCTGACTGTAAACAAATCCTCAATTCCGTCACCGTTTACATCCCGGGCTTCGCCGGAGCGTTCCGGGCGAAATCCGCCTGCTGGCGCGCCATCGACCGGGATGGTCAATTCCAGAATTGGTTCCGCCTGTGATAGCAGCGGCACAAACAATGTAATTATTAGCAATAATATTAGCTTTTTCATGAGATGATTCTCCTTATATTGATTTAACTATGATTATTTTGTCATGAATTGATTATTAGCATGCTTATGGTTGAACATCTCCCCTGCTCCGTTCACCGTTTTCCCTACTTCGTTATTTCAACAACATCATCTGTTTTGTCATCGTCTGGTTTCCAACCTGCAAGCAGTACAGATAAGGGCCGCTGGCCACACGCAATCCTGCATCGTTCAATCCATCCCATGGCACCTGATAGCTGCCCGCAGCTTGCTGTCCCTGCACCAGCGTGCGAATCGCCTGTCCCTGCACGTTAAAAATCGTCAGTTTCACATCGCTGACCGCTGAAATATGATAGCTGATCGCTGTCTCCGGATTAAACGGATTGGGATAGTTTTGCTCCAATTCGATTCCCAATGCACGCTCGACATCGGCCGCTGATACCGATGTGGCGGTGTTTGGAGCGCCCCACGCTTGCACGGTACTGTCGGCCATATCCATCCCGATCAGTTCCACAGCGCCATCGCTGTCCAGATCGGCGGCAAACATCATTTTGAATGTTTCGCTTACGCGGAAGGCCGAGTAAGCCGCCGCAGATAGACCGGCGGCTGCCTTCGCCAATCCAGTATCCGGCATGACCACCAGATTGTTACCAAATAATGCCGCCCGTCCGCGGGTATCAACATCTGTGACCGTAATGTCAAAAAAACCGTTAAAATTGTACAAATCAATTTCATCTTCATGGTCAGCGCTCTGTATATTCCACGAGGCTGCCTGATTGGCAAAATCCCATGAGATAAATTGCTGCGGATTACCTGCGTCAGCTTCGCGCATTAAAACAACATCGGGCACGCCGTTGCCATCCCCGTCGAGCTGCTGCAACCGGCGAATCATACGTTTGGCGAATGCCGGACGAAAATTTTTCGGACTCTGGTATTTTAGCGTTAATGGGGATTCTGTCGTGCTCAACCGGACAGCAGGATCATTTTCCAGAAAAACAGACATATCTGCTGTTTTGCCAAGACCGGAAACGGTGCCGTATCCGTGAAGCGATCGCTCGCTTCGATTCGCAACTAGAACATCAACAAATCCATCGTTATCCACATCGGCGACGGTAATCAATTCAACGTTATGCAATTTCAGGAAAATGTCTTCGAGAAAGCTTTCCGCTACTGATTCCGCGCCCAGCACCACCTTTGCATCCCGGTCATAAAAAATCGCCTCCCTGTTACCATCGGCATCTACATCGAACCAGCCGATAAATGTATATGTAAACGTCTCCGTACCAAAAAACGCCAACGGCGTGATTATAATAATGAACGGTTCACGTGTTGCGCCATCCATTACGACCAGTTGATTGGGATTGCCTTGCGCATCGTCCCGGAGCATCATGAAATCGTTTGTGCCGTCGCCATTGGCATCACGGAACGAGTAGCTGGAAATAATAACATCGCTCATGGTTATATTGAGTGCCTGTACTCTGTTCAGTGTAAATTTTTGCCGGACGTTTTGCACAATATCCTGACCATTCAAGGCGCCTGTCAACAACAGACATCCAATCATCGTCATGATTATTTTTCGCATGGTTGTACCCCTAATTTAATTCAATCGAAATTTACTTTGCTGTTTTTTGTTCGGAATTTAATAAAACAAGTGGTCAAAAACTAACACAGGGGGGACAATTGATAACACTCATGCGACATGGATATTACAATTGAGATTTGATGAGAATAGAACGATCATTCAAACAATAACAGAACGGAGCATACCGCCTTTGGAATTGATCTTAAAGCAACATCTGTTTGTGATAAAAAATGGATTGCTTTTTTGTATCCAAATTGGTATAATTCTAAGGTGAAAAGTCACATTTTTTTACAGGAGTTTCCATGATAAACTATAGGGAAAAATTGATCGACGATATTTCCCATTTATCGGATGACCAGGCTAAAAAATTTTATACGTTTTTCCAAATTTTAAAAAAAGAGTTTGTATCTAAACCTAATTCAAACGATGACTGGAAAAACGATTTTAAAAAGATAACTGTATGGACGGATGATAATTTTGATGAAATTCGGAAAGGATTTAATCATTGGCCAATAGACGAATTTTAATTGATTCAACTTTGTTAATAGAATTTCTGCGTAAAAGAAATAAGGAAAAAACTCAACTATGGAAATTGAAAGAACACGTTACTGATTTGTCAATTTCAGCGGTGAGTGTTTTTGAATTGTTTGCTGGCGCAACTTCCACTGAAAAAATGATCGACGTCCAAACTCTATTAAAATGGTTCAACGTCATCGATTTCAATGAAGATAGTATCTGAATTATTCATGAATTTATTCCGAATTGTGTTTATTGCTAAAATTATTATAAAGTTAAACTATGAACAGGCTAATAACTCAGTTTTAGATCCCAATATTAAGGTATCCGTCATTCAAGCTGTCTGGACTCCTTAATTAATTATAACGAATAATCCAGGCTAAATTGTGCGGCAAAATTTATGTCGAAATGAGAAAAATGAATAACTCAATTGATTATCGAGACTTATTTATTGGTGCGTCCGCAATTTTCTATGATCTTGAGCTGGCCACCTCCAACGATAAGCATTTTATTAAAATCCCTGACTTGAAATTAGTAAACAACATTTAATCCTGATCACCGGATTCATCCTATACTAAACCCATTCTTTCAATCAATTATTAAGTCCATTCCCAAAATATAAAATTATCTGATTTATAAAGTGGTCTCATCTTTTTTTGAACAATACTATATTTATCCGGTCACTCCCCCAACCATTTCCGATGGCAGTTTCCCGAACTCGTCTTTAAAACATTTGGCAAAGTACGACAGGTTATCGAAACCGACCTCGTAGGCAATTTCTGAAATCGATCCGGCCTTTTGCTCGATCAACTGTCTCGCGCGCCGGAGCCGGACGGTGCGGATCAGTTCAGTTGGTGTCTGGTTGGTCAGCGCCCTGATTTTCCGCAGCAGTTGCCGGCGCCCCATATGTAATTCAGCCGCCAATTCTTCCACGCCAAACGAGTCATCACCAAGATGCTCTTCAATCTCGGCCATCAGTTTGGTCAGGAACTGTTCGTCAACAGAAGTGACAGTGACCTCGCGGGGCTGCAACAGGACTTCACGACGGAACCGTTCCCGAAGTTTACGGCGCTGGTCAATCAAATTATGTACACGGGTCTGCAACTCTTTCGAATTAAACGGTTTTGAAAGATAATCATCCGCACCGGTTTCCAGGCCGGTGAGTTTATCCTGTTCGCCGGCACGGGCTGTCAGCAGAATAATGGGAATGTGACTGGTTTTTTCATTCGACTTGAGCAATTCACACATGCGAAATCCATCCAGCTCCGGCATCATCACATCGCTGACAATCAAATCAGGAATGATATCCATGGCCTTTTCTACTCCGTCTGCGCCATTAATGGCCTCCACAACATGGTACTCGTCGCTCAGATGGCTGCGAATATAGCGCCGGACGTCGGCGTGATCTTCGACCACCAAAACGATTGTTGCATTGTCGGCAGGCAATGTCGTCTGATCGGCTGGCGTAGCAGTATCATCCCGTTCGAGCGGGGCTGCATCATCAACGATTGACAAGGCGTTCACTTTGGTGGTACCCGTAATCGTACGGGACGAATCATCCTTTTCTTCTGATGAATAGACATCAGGATCAAGCGGGAGCCGGACAATGAACTCGGTTCCCACCTGTTCTTCACTCTGCACATCAATAAATCCGTGATGCAGTTGTACCAGCTCTTTGGTCAGTGCCAGGCCTATCCCGGCGCCCATCTGACCGCCATCATTATTCACCTGATAAAACCGGTCAAATACCTTCGACAGCTTATCCGCAGGAATCCCGATCCCATTATCACGTACAGTAACCTGGAGATAATCCCGTCCATCTTCATCATGATCGCGCTTCAGAGTCATTGCGATCCTCCCGCCATCATTTGTATATTTCAATGCATTGGAACAGAGATTGTAAAATACTTTTTCTATTTTGTCGCTTTCGAAATAAATAGCCGGTTCAGGATCGGTGGTTTTTCCCATTTTATTAACAAATGACAGGGTGATGTTTCTCATATCCGCCATCGAGGCGAATGACATGAACACACCCCTCAGAAACGCTACAATATTACCCTGGCGTACTATCAATTTTACATTGCCAGTCTCCAGTCGCGACAGGTCGAGTAACTGATTAATCAAGCGCAACAGCCGATTAGCGCTGCGCTGTATCATTTGCAGTTCCTGTTTTTCTGCCGTGTCGCGCGTTTTAGCGATTAGCTCCGCCAGCGGTCCAAGAATAAGTGTTAACGGCGTCCGGAATTCGTGGGAAATATTAGCGAAAAAGTGAGATTTCATTTGATTTACTTCCTCAAGTTTCCGCGTTTCAAATTCTTTCATCTCCAGTTGATTGCGCATATTGACCCGGTTGAGTTCGATCCGGCGCACACCCAAAAAGCCGGCAACGACCAGTAAAAGATAAATAACGATCGCCAGTTTTGTCTGCCACCATGGCGGCAAAACGGTGATTGTTACGGCTGCGCCCTTTTCATTCCACAGGCCATCGTTATTGCAGGCTTTCACCCGGAATGTATAACTGCCCGACGGGATATTGGTAAACGACGCTTTGGTTTCATTGCCCACGTGAATCCAGTCATCGTGGAAACCTTCAAGCATAAACGCGTATTGATTGGCATTGGGTTGTGTGTAATCGAGTGCAGCAAATTCAAGGGAAAATGTCCGTTCAGTATTTTTCAATGTTATATGATTGGTAAAGAGAATCGATTGGGTTAAAATTGAATCGGTTTCCGCCCGATTTTCACCTGAGCTGTTACGAAATTCAATCGGTTGATACAACACATCCAGGCCAGTGATAAAGATGGCTGGCGGATACGGATTATCCTGAATCTGCGCCGGATCGAACAGGGTAATTCCCTCGGAACCGCCGAATACCATCTCGCCCGAATTGAGTTTCGCATACGAATGCAGCCACTCCTGTTGAAAATTTACGGTCTGAATCCAACCGTCCTCCCGGTCGTATTCAACTACTATACTCGTTTTGGGATTGACACGAACAATTCCATTCACCTGCTGCAGCCAGAGATAACTAGAATCATCTTCAAGAATCCCGTAAATAGCGGTGTCAGTAAGATGGTCGTTGGCCGGATGCTCCGCGGCAACGCCCTGTTCCCGATCGAATAACATCAATCCGTCATTCGTGCCAAGCCAGAATTGATCTGTCTGATCGACATACATACTGTAAATTTTCAAGCGATTATCCGATTGCTGCAGCGCCATATGTCTGCCGTGGTGCAGCCCGGCTGACGGGTTCGCCACGTTAAGATAACGCCTGAAACCGGACGAGATTTCGTTGTACAGGCTGATTCCATTATCGGTGCCGATCCATAATCGGCCCCGACTGTCTTCGGCCATACTCAATACATTGTTCCCACTGAGGGTGCTTGGATTGGCCTGATCGTGAATATAACGAACGAATCGCTCGCGAACGGGATCGAATCGGTTCAATCCCCGATTGGTTGGTCCGATCCATAATCGTCCCTGACTGTCTTCAAATAACGTGTTTAGGACGTTGAATCCAATCGAAGTGGAGTCCTGAGGATTGTGCTGGTAAAATGTTACTCTATCGCGTTGGAAATCGAATCGCTGTAAACCTCCCATCCAGTTGGTGCCAACCCAAAGGTCACCATTGCGGGCGGCAAGAATTTCCACTGTCCAATTTACGCCAAGCCGGCTATTGCGCACGTGATGCCGTTCAAATTTTTCGGAAACAGGATTGAATCGACAAATGCCATCATTTATTGTAGATATCCAAACATTGCCATATTTGTCTTCGGAAATACCCGTGACATCATCACCGCTGATGCTGCTGGGATCATCGGTATTGTAACGAAAGTGCCGGAATGGCTTGCGCCAGCGCGCCCATTTACTCACGCCCTTATTGGTGGCAACCCAGATATTACCCACCCGATCTTCATATATGTCGATTATTTCACTATTAATAATACTTGATTCCATCAGCGAATGATGCCGGAGATGTTGTTGCTCGTTGGTATCCGGATTGAACAGAATGATGCCATCTTGCGATGTGCCCAGCCAAAAATTCCCATCCCGGTCTTCAAGCATGGCGGTAAAATTTTCATTGGGCATAACTTCAGGATAAGAAATGTACTTCGGTGAATCCGCATGTGACAAATCAACTCGAATCAGCGGCCGGGCCATTGGACCGGACCACAGTCGCCCTTTGCGGTCACGCAATATTTCGTGATAGGGGCGTCCTTTCTCCAGATATTGATAGTCGGTTTGTTCATTCGTTTGGGTGTTGAGGATAGACAAATTATGCTGGTTGCTTACAATCCATACAGAATCAGAACGATTGCTGTAGATATTGAAAACAGTATTCATATACATCCGGCCCACCGGTTTATCTTCCAACGATATCGATGTAAGCATTTCAGTTACCGGATCGAACCTGAACAATCCATTACTCCATGTGCCAATCCATAAGTGACCGGATTTATCTTCCGCGATGGATGTAATATACGTAAGTTTTCTGAACAATTCATCCCGCCTCGGTGGAGCATAGCGGACGAATGATTCCGAATTAAATTGATAGCGGTGCAAGCCATTGGTTGTGGCCACCCATAAATTACGACGGGAATCGACAAACAATACAGTAACTTCATCACCAGATAAAGATGTTGAATCGTTCGGATCCGAACAAAATAGTTTGAGCTGGCTGCCATCATAACGCTGCAGTCCGCCTTTTGTCGCGAACCACATAAATCCGTATTGGTCCTGCGTAATACAATTTACATTGCTATGCGCCAATCCTTCATCCAATCCGATCCGATCAAACTGATAGTAATCCGGAGCCGGGAATACTCGCTGATTTACAAATGGTATTGCAATGAAGACTAAAGTCATTACGACTTTTTTAAAAAAGGCGTGACGTATCAATTTTTGATTCGTGTGATTAATCGTCATATCTTGTTTCCGTACTTTCGTGATACAACGCTTGTACATTTTACTATTTTGAAATTGTCAATCGTTTAACAATCTCAGCACCATCGACGCGCAATCGATAATAATAGGTTCCGCTACTCAACATACCTGCATTAAACTGCACTGAATATATGCCCGGGGACTTTACTTGATTTTCCAATTTCATTACTTCCTGTCCATTCAGGTTGATAATTGAAAGCTCAACATGGTTGGTATGCTTGATACTGTATTCAATTGTTGTTGTCGGATTAAACGGATTCGGATAGTTTTGAAAAAGCCGGAACTCTGAAACCTGTTCATTATTTTTCGGGATAGAGGTCGTAGAATGTTTAAATGTATAAATCCTTCCATCGAATGACAGGATATAAATTTCATTATTCTCATCCACACCAAAAGAAGCGATATTTAAATCGCTATTGAGTAACAGTTCATTTGCGACAGGATCTACGCCATTATACTCCAACGTCCAGATACGGCCCGACACATAATCAGCGAAAATATATTTTCCAACCAGTTCGGGTAATTTGCCGCCGCGATAAACATACCCGCCGGTGACAGACTGACCAAGTCCGTGATCGTATTCCCATATTGGCATTGTCAATCCGGTAGTATCACAATTCGAGCTGTTATAACAGTGAAATCCTTCCATTCTGTTCCAACCGTAGTTTTTGCCCGATTCGATAATGTCGATCTCCTCATACTGATTCTGTCCCACATCCGCGGCCCATAACCATCCAGTGACCGGATCGAAGCTGAAGCGCCAGGGATTTCGCAAGCCGTAAGCATAGATTTCTTCACGAAAGCCATTGATATTCCCGACGAACGGATTGTCAGCCGGAATGGCATAATTGGTTGAATCCGTTATGCTATCCACATCAATTCGTGCTATCGAACCAAGCAACGTGCGCCGGTTCTGACCATTGCCATCAGGATCGCCACCCGAGCCGCCATCGCCAAATGCAATGTACAGATAGCCGTCCGGCCCAAACGTAATTTGGCCGCCATTGTGATTGGAATACGGCTGCGCGACTTCCATCAACACCAGTTCGCTGGAAACATCTGCCGAGTCCGGATTTGTCGCGCTCGACTGAAATCGGGAAATGACAGTCCGGCGCGGATTGGATGCGGTGTAATCCACATAGAAAAATCCATTGGTTTCATAATCCGGATGAAACGCTATGCCCAACAAACCTTCTTCATTCCCAGAATCATTGACGCGGTCGCGAATGTCCAGAAAATGAGTTATGATTGCTATTCCGGATTCATTTTGAAAGACATGAATCACGCCCCGCTGTTCCACCACGAATAACCGGCCGGAGTTGTCATTGGCATAAACTATGTTTACAGGCCGAGAAAAGGACAGGTTGGGAAATGCTACTTGCAATTCTATTTGTGCCACCATAGGGCGCGATAACAGGTTCATGCAACACATGTTCCACACGATAAAAATATATTTACTTTTCATATTTTCCTCGTTTCAAATAACACCTAAATTTCTAAAACGAAACTTAATAATATAGCTGTTTTATTGGCAGTCCTGGTGATTCTAACTCAACGAGTTTTCACTTCCCAGGTGACGATCCATATATTCCAAAGCGGCGTGAGTGCAGCCCGACCTTGCGGATTTGATAAATTCAATTTAGAAATTCAGGTAACACAATACCATACATGCTATTTGAGTAAAATCATCCGTATCCATTCAATTTTGCACAGTTTTGTTGTCCCGCCTTTTCAGCGGGATCAGCCAACGTCTTAATCCGTACCCTGAGCTTGTCGAAGGGTACTACCATAAATTATTGAACAGATTCAATCATTATTCGATTTTGTTCGAAAGTCAACGGTGCCGTCGCTTTTGACGACGGCATCGCTGTAATTCAACATATTGTATGTTAGAACAATGTTTCCTCAGCTTCGCTGAATACATGCATCGCCAATGGCGGTCCAAGAACACCTGCTGCTTTCAATAGCTGTTGCATTTCATCTGTCTTCATATTATCCAAAAACCGCTGCATATTTTCAGCGCTGTTCCATTTTAGTAAGACTGACACGGTATCAGGATCATCTGCATCACGAAAAATGTAACCACCTTGTGATCCATACGGCCGACGGTTTTTCTCAGCGCTCTCGTCAAATGCATTTTTCCATTTGGCGTAATTTTGGACTTTCTGACGAATTAATACATATGACATAATGTTTTCCTTTCAATAAGGGTTATCGCTAATCATTCATCATTGATGAAAATTCCGTCACGCATTTGTTAAATGCTCTGCCAATCGTAACGCCAAGGCTGTCAATGTCAATGTTGGATTTGCCGCTGGCGACGACGGGAATACCGACAAATCGCAGGCGTACAAATTATCATAATTCAGAAATTTCAAATTTGTGTCGACAACGCCATCAGTATAACCTGTTGCCTGATTTGTACCCATTCGTAACGTGCCCACCTCATGGGCAACGCCGCCAAGATCAGCGCGCACAAGATTGAGGTTGCTATTTGCTAACGGTTCAGCGCCGATGGCATTGAGAATATTATTTTTCAAACCATCAATTTCATTCCACTCGTCTACTGTAATCGGGCATTCCTGCATGTGCAATATGGGTTTCACATAGGAGGGACCATTCTGATCCAAATGATTTGCTTCCATAAGCGGCGCATGAAACAGAAACACTATTTCGCACAACATGGTATTTCCCTTTATTTTTTCATGCTCAGCAAGAATATCAGGATCGATAAACCGTCCCTGATTAAAGTCTGCACCCAGTTCCAGCACAATATTGTAACGATGTGGTGCATTCGCATCCATGCCGGCATTTTTATGACGCAACAAGACTTTCGATGCGGCGTTTCCGTTAAATAGCGGCGATGACGCCGGTAACGAAAAATGATTATAAAAAATCGGATGGTCGGTGAAGCCAATACCGGCTTTATTATTTGGATCAGCAAGATTACTCAATTTTGCCAGCTTGGCACTCTCCAGGGTCCCCGCGGCCAGCACAACATGGTTCGCTTTAAAGATTCGCTGCTTATCTGAAATCAAATCCAATGCGACAACCGAGGTTGCTTTTTTGCCTTCCGTTTTAATATTAACAACCGCGTGATTTAGATTTATTGTCAAATATTTACTACCCTTATCGCCCCGTGTCAAACGTGATTCCATTAATAAATCCGCAGTTGAAAAAATACCGGCGGGAACAGTACGCAGCTCAGGGACAGTGTGTTGAATTGCCAGCGGCGCGGTAAGTGACACATAGTCGGGATAGGTTGTTTTAAGAAAAGTTTTGACCGATTTTTGATAATCCGATTCAAGCTGAGTTTTCTTTAACAATTGTTCAGCAAGGTCATAGCCCCGGTCTTCCAGGTACCAACGAATTTCTTCTGCCCAGGGCGCTAATTCCCACCAGGTCATTCGCGGTATTAGCGCACCCCAGAACACGCTTCGACCGCCCAGATTGAAACCCTGGCCACCCTTAAATTGTGACCCATCAGCGTTTTGATAATTCGTCACTTTGAAATCATCCCACAAATCCCAGATGTTTTTATCGACACTACGTGCAAGCTGATGTTGACGTGGCAAATTCCCGACATGCGTCGGTACCAAATAGCTTCCAGCTTCCAGCACCAGCACATCCAGCCCATAATCGGACAGTTGATCGGCAAGTACACCACCTCCAATTCCCGATCCGATGACGATAACATCGTAGTGGTGATTCTCATCGAGATTAGGTTCAAAAAAACGCTGCTGGATGTAGCCGTTTTCCACCAGCACTTCATCAATCGGCGGAAAGTTGACTTGATTGTTATCATAGACATAATCACCCCCTGTTTCCGGGCGCAGATATAAATTGCCGCCTTGCATCCAGTATTCTTCTTCCAGTATAAATTTAAAAAACATGCCTTGTTGATACTGTGCTGATGAAAGCCGGAAAATCCATTCATCAACTTCATAATTACCGGCAAGATCTTCTTGCCAGTTTTCGACGCTCGTACGGATTGTCACTTGCAAATCCGGACGGAAGCGAATGGTTTTAAATCGTATTGTAAACATAGCGAGTACCTCTCTTCACTAGTTAATCTGTTTAACAATATCAACGACAGACGTTATTCGAATATGTGGAGCTGAATAATAACTGGAGTCCAATGAATTTGCCAATGCTAACATGTTTTGTGAATTTTAGTTTAAATTCACTAAACGTTCTTTGGTAGCATTCTAACGTTCATGTAATTAATACTGTCCTATCCGGCGCTTGATGTATCGTCATTTATCAAGCACACTATTTTATGCATCCCTAACCGGTTAAGAAATTAGTTTTCTGATTATATTTTTAAAAACCTTCATCTAATCCCGGCCATTAACGCTTGATTGTGTCCCACAAATCTTCCCGAACACAGGCGATTTAACTGTGTGAGGCTTATTAAAATAATGATTATGTAGATAACTCAGAAACTATGTTCAGAACCGAGGTCTGAGCTTGTCGAAAGCAACACTTGCACAGGAATTTGGGTGATGTCGACTTCGACAGGCTCAGCCGACGATTTGTTGCAGGTTGAATAGTAACCTTTTTTTAATGACAAACGGATAAGAATGCAATTAATTAGTATCCGTCCGGAAATGGTTGATTTTGTAACGCAATCATCTTGATTTCAATTTAAATATTGAAGTTATATAAGAAATTACGACAAGCTGGAAGCTTATCGTACTTTCCCGGACAGACACGAATTAGTGGATTATTTTCTACTTTTCGAGTTACTGGTCCTGTCCGCCATGAAAAAGCCAGCAGCCACTAATGTAAAGATAACGAACCACGGCCAAAGCGCATTCCCATGGCCTGGTATCGCTTTAAACTGGCCAAAGCTGCCAATGACATTCAATATGGCCCATAGCGCAAAAAGTGACGCGTATCCCAGCGCGAGCGAGTCACGTGTTTTGGATGCCGGCGCTTTCCTGACCGACCATGCAACAATGCCGAAAACTATCTGGGCTACGCTCAGAATTAAATAGACAAATGATGTTGAGATATCAGAAATGCCATATGTAGCCTGAATGCCAGGGAATACAAAAGACAATAGTGGGCCTAGCCCCACAAGGATCAACAATATCGCGGCAATAGTAAACATAACATTAAGTTTCATTTCTTTTCTCCTTCTGGTAGAGGTTTACTTGAGTTTCAAAAATTCAGGATACTCTCTACTAATTCCCGGGTCGTCAACTGCGCATTCGGCAACGTTTCCGTAAACGACCTCGTCCGGGAAATTACCGCGTTTAGCAACACTCGTCCACGTTGCACATCGATCATCCGCATTGAAAATGAAATTGATGAACCGGCGGTTCCAACTGCACCCCATAAATTGTAATCGGTAAATCGCCGATCAAAACAGCTTCGGCGCCGACAAGCTTGCCGATTTCAATCGCAGATTCCGGATCAATAGCACCGGTTTGTTGGAAGGCTTGTTCATCAATTAATTTAGTAACCTGACCCCGTTCAATAATATTAACATTTTCCAATTTAGCCAGTTCGGCGGCTAAAAGACCAGCGACCACACGGCCCCCATCTTTTCCGGCGCTCACATAATGTGTAATACCGATCTTCCCTTCATTCTCAAATTCATAATTCAAATCGAGTATGGCCACATTCCATTGTTTTCCCGACAAATTCGCTTTGTCCATAGAAATGGTAGGGACAATTTGCCCTGGGGCGCACGATATTAAAAAATATATCATCAGCAAAATAAATGCGTTTCGTTTCATTGGCTTCGTCCTGTTGATTTTAGTCATTTCAATGCATAATCTTAATTCTCTACTGCAGCTTTAATATCAAGAAGATCCTGCATCAGTGCTTTCTTCGTTGCATTCTTAAATATAAATCCGGTCAATGTCCACATCAATTTTGCACCGACCGTTTGAGGAATTCCTTCGAATTCCATTGCTAATTTTGCACCGTCGTGTAGTTTCACAATGGATAAGGTAGTTACGTATACCGAACCGTGGCTCTCCGCCCGGGTCTTGTACGATTCATTTTCGATAGCATCTGTTATCCACATAACTTCGGTGGCGGTTTTGCCGAACATTGTCCGTGTTTCCCGCCATTTCAAACCAACAATGCCTTTTTTGGGCTTTTCCAACACTTCAATTTTATCAATGCCGGCGACGACATTGGGTGAATTTTCAATATTCGTTATGACATTCCAAATAGCTTCTTTTGAAGCGTTTATTTGAACTTCAACTCTTAGTTTCATAAATTACTCCTGAGCAGATGTTGTCGTTTATCCTTAGTATTTTTTTAATTTATATTCTCACTCCCACCTTGCTGACCAAGCCGGCGATTCGACAATCCTGGCCCCTGTCCCTGATGAATCGGCGCTCGGCCTCGCAAATCGGGCAAAGCAAACGTCGTTCGTCCATCGCCGCCATACGTGGTTCCCACCAAAGAGAACAGCGCTGTGTATTGGGCTATCGACATTAATTGCCCTTCACAAAACGCCCAGCCGCGCGGTGCAAATGTTCCGGCGAACATGGTAATTTCTCCAATATATGGCTCCAGTCCCTGCGCGCCATTCGTCGTTTGTTGATTGTCCAGTGGGCGACTCGGGAAAATTCCTTCCAGCGCAATGATATAATTGATAGTGAGATATGGCTGCATATTCGAATCCTGACTGAAATTCAAATTTCCTCCATTTCCCGTAAATGAGCTTGCCTCCACCACGCCATTCGCTTTAATATTGCCAGCGACGTGTAATTTTGCCTGCGGCATGGATTCGCCAATCCCGACATTGCCTGAACGCATGGTATAAATATCATTCCCCGAAATCGTCCAGTCGGAATCAGCGACCGCTGTTATCGCCGAATCAGCAGAAATAACAATCGAATCGGCATTCACCACAACGCTGACATTCGGTCCGCCGACTAAACGCAAATGATCCGTCAATCCATTGATGCTGCGTACGACATGCCCCTGCGCAATTTTGGCGGAAGTCACAGCGCTGTCGGTAACCGAAGCAGCATTCAGGCTGTACGCCGCTGATGTAAGTTCGATTAACGGCATTAACACGTCACCGCCATTGACGGATATTTCCAGCCAGTATGGTTCATCAAACGGCAGGTCCAATGGTGTGACGCTTCCGAGTATCGTGTTAAAAATGCCATTTACAATCGCAACATTGACGTGGGTTTCTTCCCAGAGGACAATGTTATTATTCGGACTGTTCGTCAATTTAAAACTGAGCATATATTCACCATCCGCAACCGACTGGCCATTGTTGTCGGTTAGCATTCCCTGGTAACTTATGGTATGGGGAATTTTAGCTTCGATCAGATGTGGGATTATCTGCATTACAAATATCAGCATTGCAAGCTTCATTTTTTTATTCATTTCATTGCTCCTCAATTATTCAAAGATCAAACACGTTGCTTATTTTTGACCCGGCGTTTATGCCAGTTCCGAAACCTCCAGCGCGCCGTTGATTTCCAGAAATGGGCAGTTCATTACAAGCGCCAGCGCTGTGTCCATCGATTCGGCTTCAATGATCGTGAAACCAGACATCGCCATGCTGCTTCCCCCTGTGACGGAACCATCGGGCTTCACCGTTCGTGTGGTCTTAAACGGATTCATCGGACTAATGGCAGCTTCGCCCAACGAATTTAACCATTCCATATATTTTGAGAAATTTAGTTTGCCCTCTTCGGGACTGGTTGATTGATCACCGCCGATATATGCAATAAAGTATTGGGACATTTGTTCTCCTTTGATTTTAGCAGCCCATTTCATAACAGCTAACTGAATTCAACATGTCTACAAATCAAGTTTTTCAGAAATACCTGGTTTGTTTCCTTTCAAAAATCTATGAAACGCAATACGAATGTAATGACACGCACTTCTTACTCTTTTTTGCGTTGCTACAGTTTTTCCCTAAAATATGCCGTTTTCATTGGGAGAATCTTTAAGCACTTCCTGAGATGCCTCCCACGATTCAATGATCTGATTATTCTCAAAGCGAAAAATATGTATCACCGACCATTGGGATTCCGGTGAAAGACTTACTTTTCCATGGACGGCAACAAGGCTTCCGTCTTCCAGCGTCCGTAATGTTTCATACGTTTTGTCCGGAAATTCACGCGCATTTTCTTCCATTGCGATCATCAGCGATTCCCGGTCGCCTTTGAAATAGGCGTTATGGTGACGAAATTGGTGGTGTACGTATGCATCGTATGCATTACGCACATCAC
Organism: Candidatus Zhuqueibacterota bacterium; assembly: GCA_016931935.1. GTDB lineage: Bacteria > Zhuqueibacterota > Zhuqueibacteria > Thermofontimicrobiales > Thiofontviventaceae > Thiofontivivens. Next base: position 26,481 of record JAFGDW010000244.1, read on the forward strand.
CTGAAGATGCACGACGTAAAAATGATATGGCGATGTCTTTTTTGTTCATTTTTCTTCACCTGCTTTCACAAGGTCTGCGACAATAATTTTCTTCATCTTAAGCATGAGCGGAGTGGTTTTTTCAGGATTTTTCCCCATGAGTTCACCCATATTCTTGGGTATTATTTGCCAGGAAACACCGTACTTATCTTTTACCCATCCGCACTGTTCTGCCTGGTGGACTGCAGAGAGTTTATCCCAGAAATAGTCAATTTCCGTTTGATCGTTGCAGTTAACAATGAATGAGACTGCCTCGTTAAAACTAAAATCATGCATTCTGGCGGAGTCCATGGCGCTGAATTCCTGCTCATTCAGAATAAATTGTGCATACTTCACAGTGCCTTCCATGTCAGGCTGCTCCCCCTGTTCGTAGCGTGCGAAAATGTGTGTCTGTGCATCAGGGAAAACCGATGCGTAGAAATGAATGGCCTCTTCCGCTTTGCCACACACATCACCAACAAACATTAAAGATGGTGTAATCCATTGTTTGAATGCACCCTCCGTATAAATCACCTGCCATGATACGCCGTACTTGTCCTGTACCCACCCGTATCGCTTGCTGAAGGGATATTCACCAAGCTCCATCATGACGGTGCCTCCAACAGAAAGTTTTTCCCAAATTTTATCGACCTGCTCGACTGTCCTGCACCTGGCGTGGAATGATATGGATGGATTGATCTTGAACACAGGGCCAGCACTGATCGCCATGAAATCATATCCCATAATCCGGAAACTAACGATGTCACAATCGCCCGATGGCGTATCGTATATTTTTGTTTTGAAATTGATTTTAGAATTGTCAAAGACGGTCATGTAAAATTCCGCGGCTTCAACAGCTTCTTTATCAAACCATAAATGTGGTATAATCTTTTGCATAATTTTCCTTTCAATCTCGGTTAGGTACATAAATATTCTCCACAATGCCGCAATCAAACGCTTTGCTGCCCACCATTTTCAAATTCATTATGTACCCAACATCTGCAAATATTGTCATCCCCTTGCCAATTATAGCAGGGTTTATATACAGGTGATATTCATCTATCAAATTTTTCTCGATTAATGAAGCGACAAAGCCTGAGCCGCCATATACAATGATGTCTTTACCAGGTTGTGCTTTCAATTTTTGGATTTCATCAAACAGATTACCATTTGCAATAACTGTATTTTGCCATTCGGATTTGTTCAGCGTTTTAGAAAATACGACTTTAGGTGTGTCAACCATCCTTCGGGCGAACGGATAATCTGGATCGTTGGGATTTGCCATTACATTTGACCAATGCGAAATAAATCCGATGGCCATCTTTCTGCCCAGCAAAATTGTGTCAATAGAATCCGTTAATTCGTTCACATTTTTTTTCAATTGATCATCCCAATTCCATTGCATCCAATCCATTTCACCTTGTGGACCTGCAACGAATCCATCAACACTTAATTGCACTTGTAATTTTATTTTTCTCATTTGAGAAAGCCCTCGATTATCATTTAGTTTTCGATTCTTAAAACTTTCATTTTAATAAATTCATTACGCAGGCAATTTAACGAGTTTCCATCACAAGCTCAGATTTTTTTCTAACACTCGATCGTTCTCGTTTTACTGTCTCCGCACCAGAATTCCATGTAATAACAACACTCCCACTCTTATGTCCGCGTTCAACATACGTGTGAGCTTCCACGATTTGATCAAATGTAAAATGGTTACCAATCACTGGCTTGACTTTGTTTGATTCCCAAAGCTCGTTGAAGAAAACCAGGTCGTTCGCTTTATCAGCGGCCGAGCGTAAGCCGGTGAAGGCAATTTTCGCTCGTTTGCCTTTGCTTTTTGATGTCAATAACATATTCAAAAGTATCGTCGGTGAAATTGTTGGGGTGAGATAAATTCCCGTATCCTTCAACAGTCGTCTGCACTGCGTAAACGAGCTTTTTCCGGCGGTATCAAAAACGACATCGTATTTTTCATCAGTTCGTTTGAAATCCGTTTTTTTATAGTCGATCACCCTGTCGGCGCCCAGCGATTTCACCATATCAACATTCTCTGAACTGCAGACTCCGGTTATGTGCGCGCCATAATATTTGGCAATCTGAACAGCAAACGTGCCAATGCATCCGGATGCGCCGATGATCAGAATAGCTTGTCCGCTTTTAATATTTGCTTCATCTCTGAGAAACGGTAAGGCGGTCAGGAATCCATACGATGCTGTGGCTGCTTCATCGCAGGTCATCTTTTCCGGCTTTAACACCAGCGCGGCATCGTCAGGTAAACAGACATACATTGCGTGCGCGCCAAGGCCATCGCTGGTTGGCCCAAATACGTTGTCGCCCTTTTTAAAGCGCGTCACATTTTTACCGGCTGCTTCCACTTCTCCGACTAAATCACCACCCGGGATTGCATTCTTTGGTTTGAATGCACCGGTAAAAAGCCGGGCAAAAAAGGAATTACCCTTCCGAAACGTAATATCCACGATTGTCACGGTGGAAGCTATTATCTTTATCAAAACTTCATTATCCTTTGGTGTTGGTTTGGTTATTTCGTTAATCCGGAGAACTTCCGGTGATCCGTATTTTGTATATTCAATTACTTTCATTTTAGCATTTCCTATTTTATTAGTTTTCTATTTCAACGTTTAAGCCATGCTCACACTCGGGCGACTCTTTACCCCCTTAATCAACAGCCACAACGTTAACGTCACCTCACCAATCACTGCCGGGATGGCGACGATCAACGCGTACGCTGCTTTATGTTCCGGGTAAAGAAAATTTCCAAAACTTTCAATAAGGTAACCAGCAGCAGCCACAGCTATTAAAACGCCTAATATGCCGGGGAATAGATCCGACTTGAATAACAAATATCCCAACAAAAGCAAGTGCACACCAAAAAACGCACCGGCAATCAGATAACCAATCATGTGCATGTTGAGAAATAGCAGCACTAACGCATGCAATTGATCCGCAGAAAATACAGCCAGGTAATCGGCGCCATTTAAAAGTTTCAATGCTACGAAGTGATTTAGCAAATTAACAGTCGCAATTGCCGGATGCGCCAGCAGACGCAGCCATGCCGCCGCCAGTGCAAGCGTTTGGTTAACTGGTTTGAGCAAAATGTAAAACAATGCGGCGACAATTAAATCACTCATAAACGCGATTAAATCGCTGACAAAACCGATGCGAAACAATCCCTCCGAAGCTGCGATATTCGCAGCAGTCGCCGCCGCGCTGTCCGGCATTATCAGGCTTGAGCGGACATATCCCTGGCTGAAACCAGCACATATTATAATAACGAGATACAGAATTCCTGCAACTCGGGCCATTTTTTTAGTTATATTCATATTCTCCTCATTTTTTATTAAAGGGATTTGGTAAGTTTTTATCGCAGACAATACAGGACAAATTTAATCCTA
>JAFGDW010000245.1 GCA_016931935.1 Candidatus Zhuqueibacterota bacterium
ATTGGATCTTGAATTCCATCTCACATTGGCAAAGGCAAGCGGCAATCCTCTTATCCCATTGATCATGGATCCCCTGTATCGGTTACTTCCGAAAATTAAAACACTAATAGTAAGTAATGTGAAGCATGTGCAGCGCGATTCAGCGCAATACCTCCACCAAAAAATATTTGAAAAGATTCTGTCACAGGATGGGGAAGGAGCTTTCAACGAGATGAAAGAACATTTGACCGTTGCTGAACGGGATGCTAAAATTTTAATTGAAACAATCAGCGATAATGGACTTTTCTCGTGATCTACTTTTTTATTTGAAATTTACATTAATGACTAATTTTTTTATAAATTTTGTATGACATCTTTTTAGAAAATATATAAGTACAATAAAAATCAACAATTATGTTAAGAATAAAATAAGCCGTAAAAGTCATGAACACGTTAATAGAGGTTATTACCTTGATAGTTCAAATAATTTAATTATTTTGAGTTTTGTAATGTCTGTCGTAACAAATCACAGGGGATGCTTATCGACTAACTCCGCCTTTCAAGGCATAGACTGACTGTGACAAGGTTTCCTTACCTTCGCTCAGTATCTTCGAGTAAAGTGTGAAAGCTGAAGGTAGTCAGTCAGTCATCTGTCCTGTGAACGGTTACGTTCCGTTGCTTCTATTTGTCTGCATCATTTTTAATATTTTAGTGTCTTAAAATAACCAACCTCAGTATTTTAGGTGAAGAGGATTAAAATGGTAAAATTGATTAAATCAATCGCGTTAATCTCTTTTCTTGTTCTTCAATTATTCCCGCGTTCAGATTGTGTATTTGCCGGTGAAACCGGTAAAATTGCCGGGAAAATTACGGACCAGCAGACCGGGGAACCACTCGCCGGCGCGAATGTCATTGTAACCGCGGTTTGGCAGGGAGATCGGGAAATCCCGCTGGACAAAATGATCGGTGCAATGACTGATATGGATGGGCAATATTTCATTCTCAATGTCCGTCCTGGCTATTATAGCGTGAAAACCTCCTACATGGGTTACAATCCGCAGATTCAAACAAAAGTCCAGGTGAAAATCGATCGCACCACGCCTGTTGATTTTAAAATGGAATCTGCTGCTATTGAGGGAGAGGAAGTGGTTGTCACTGCCTATCGTCCCGAAAAAGTGGAGAAAGATCTGACTGCCACAAAAATGACCTACGATGTCACGGAAGTCATCAGTATTGCCGGTGTGGAGGATATCGGTGATATCCTCGACCTCCAGGCAGACGTTGTGGATGATCACTTTCGTGGTGGTCGCATCGGTGAATCCCTGTATCTCATAGGCGGTTCAGCGATTGTTAATCCGCTGAACAATAGACGAGCATTCCTTCCCATTGTGACCGGATTAGAGCAGGTGGAGGTTTACACCAGTGGATTCAGCGCGGAATATGGCAATGCGCAGTCGGGAGTGGTCAACATGGTCGCCAAAGAGGGAAAAAGTACCTGGAATTCACGCATTGAATTTGCTTCAACACTGCCGTATTATAAAAGTTGGGGTGGTAGTCCTTATTCGACTTCAAACCTGGATTTTTATAATCTGCTCAATAATCCCGAAGAATGGCTCAAAGATAATCCGTTGTTGCCCGGACATCCGCTATGGGATCAGGGCTATGGCGTCACTAAATATTTACCACCACGCATCGTGTGGCCGCCTAATCCATTGAATCATCAGGATTCTTTGAAGATGGCATCGCTGGGACGAATTCTCTGGCTGCAATCCATGCGTGATATCGGGCTGGAATATGATAATACAATGGATTACCGTTTCGATTTCGCAACCGGGGGACCCATTGCTAAAGGTGCCCAAATGTTCATTGCCCTGCGCCAGAACCTGACAAATCCCGTTGTTCCAACCGCAACACCGAATCTTGAACGCCAGTTGATGGGAAATGTAACATACAATCCAAACGTCAACAATAAATTGAAATTTTCCCTCATGTATGACTACTCTTTTGAAAATTATCTGGACAGTAACTGGGAACGATGGTTATTCGACAGAACCCTGAGTGTGACGAAACGGACGCAGAGCTCACTTCAATATGGTGTGGAATGGAAACATGTTTTTTCACCATCGAGTTTTGCCGATTTCAACTTTAAAATTCTGGATGTTCTGGAACAGGATCGCATCGACCTGCTGGAAGATGATCAATATCTGGATGATTACAGTAATAACAGAAACTGGGTGGATTACACGAGTCCGTCTAATCATCGTGTCGGGAGAGTCAATGACGATCGCGGCGATCAGGAAACGAAAACCTATTCATTCAACACCAGCCTGACCAGTCAAATTAATCGCTATAATTTGTTGAAGAGTGGTATCCAATTTTTCTACTACGATTTAAATGTCGATTATGACTATAATGCTTCCAATGCCCAGAATATTCAAAAATTAATATTTCACTCCTATCCTTTCGAAGGCGCTGTTTATTTTCAGGACAAAATGGAGTTTGAGGGACTGATCGCCAATGTGGGCTTGCGCTTTGATTTTTTTGATCTCAATACAAAATATTTTGTTGATAAATTCTATCCGCTGCGTGATCCCGATGCTGTGAAAGATACGGGTATTTACGCCAGACTCCAGCCGCGTATTGGAATTTCTTTCCCGGTATCTGAATATTCGGTATTTCATTTGAATTACGGAACATTCACCCAGCGTCCCAGTTTCAACCAGCTTTTTTATAATGAAATCAATGATGACGGCGGAATCGTAACCCTGTACACGCTGGGGAATCCGCAATTGAAACCTGAGAATACCAATGCGTATGATGTCGGGATTGTCCGAAGTTTTGCCGGGAGTTTTCAACTGGATGTCAGCGCATATTATAAAGACGTAAAGAACCTTGTAGAATCAGCGTTTTATAAAACAGTAGGTGGTGAATCTTATCGGACGTACATCAATCGCGATTATGCGGATATCAAAGGATTTCATATAAATTTGGAGCGAACATCCGGATTCCTGCGCGGGTATATTCGGTACAATTACGAAGCTGCCAAGGGGAAAAACAGTAATCCCGACAACCTGGCTGTACCGGTCACATTCTTCAATTATACACCGACCGAGGAAGAATTGGCTGATTTGCAGGAAACGCGATTCCCTGAAGATGTTTTCCTAGATTACGACCGTACCCATAAAATGGTGTTGAACCTGCGATATATTACCTCTTCCAATGCAGGTTTTGAAATTGCCGGCTATCGGCCTCTTGCTAATATTTCCATCAGCAATACATTCCGGTATTATTCAGGACGGCCATATACGTTGCCTCCTTCGCTGGATCCGTTTGGCCAGGCGCTTAAATACAATGAACGTACACCTATAGAAAAAGACTGGCGCATTCGTTTTGAGAAGAAATTTACTTTTGGGCAGAGCAACTTGACCGGTTATCTTGAAGTCTTCAACGTTCTCAATGAACAGACATGGAGCTACAGTCGAACGTTCAATCATGGCCGAAACACAGTTCGCTGGTATACCGATCGTGACAATATTCTGACAGACAATGAATATGCGCCTTACGTAACGAGTCAGGAGCTTTATTTGCTGACGAATGAACCAAGGCACTATCGAATTGGAATGATCGTCAACTTTTAAAAAGTAAAGATTATATAAAATTTTAAAAATCAAATCACAAAGTTCAAATAAAGTAAATGTACAGTCAAAGAATCGCATGTATCTACATTTATTCAGTAAGGACAAAATCAAAATTTGCCATTTTCAGATCCAAATTTACTTGTTTTTTGTAATTTGAGATTTTTAATAAACAGAGGTTTTTATGAAAAATATAACTCTCAAAATGTGTTTAGCATTACTCTTCTTCTCAAGTACATTGGTGAAAGCTCAGGAATTGGAATTCAAAATTCACAACCGGGGTATGCTGCATGAAACTGTCTATAATTCCGGGGATATTGGCAGACCGTGGACGTATGGTGATGAAGGCAACAAGACCACTAATCCTGCGATGGAATGGCCTTCCCGATCGGCGACGGTGGTTCAGGGAACACGCTACAGCGGACAGCATAATCTTTTGGGCGGCGGTATGTACATGGCTGCGAACCTCGATGGGAAGCCGGGCATGGAAAACAGGATTTATGCATTATGCGGCGCGGTAGGAACCGGTGCAGGTTCTGAAACCATCGTTGGACGATGGAGTTTCCCGCTTTACATTAAAAAGATTGAAAATTATCCGTTGCTGGCTGATGGTAGTTTAAATCCTGATTATGATCCGGATGAAGCTGAAGAAATCATCGTCGCGTCCTGGGCAACCTCGATTGGTGTGACTGTGACACGAACCTCCCGTGCATGGAGCTATCCTGATTATGACGATATGATCATTTATGAATATGAACTGGAATACACGGGCGATACAGACGGGAATCCTGCAACAATCGAACAAACGGCGACGCTGAAAGATTTTATGGCATTGTTCATTTATGGTTTTGCGCCGTCCATGTATGGCTATCAACGTCATTACCAGGAATGGAAATACGAGAGCGGCATCTATCGCGGTGATCAGAATAATTTCTGGGATGCAGATTACTGGCTTTCGTTCAACATGAATTTACGTACGAACATTACAGACGAATCCATATTTGCGAAAAGAGAGCCAAACAAAGAGTTATTTCTGGAATTTGCCAGCACAGGGAAAAATGGCGGCGGACTGTGCAGTCCCCAGGCGCCAGGATTTTGTATTCTGTATTACGATACCAATCATTTAGCTTTCGTTGATACGGTAGAAAGTGAAAAAAATGAATCTGAAGTGGTGAATGTTTTGAGAACATCTTATGGTGAATACTACGAGTTGGATGAAAACAATCACATCAAACAGCCCTGGTCCAATAAAGTGAGCACCGGAAATACACGAAGCAGCAAAATGGTAGTGGAAGCGATCAATCCTGATAAACGTTGGAGCGGCGTCTACAGTGAAGGAAGCACAACCTGGCCCAATCCGCCTAGCATGCGATGGATCGGCAGGGCAGCCTATAATTATCGGCAGAGTGTGGATGCCGGTCAGAAACACACCGTGTTTGGGCCATATACATTGGAACATGGTGACAAACTTGAATATTCGATGGCAGAGGTCGTCGGTTATGGTGCCAAAGCTGGAAAAGTAGTCGAGGGCGGACAAGTTTTACAGCAATGGGCGGCTACACCGTCGTGGAACCGCAAAGTCTCTTTCGGTAACGAGGTTGTGACACAGCATTATCTG
>JAFGDW010000246.1 GCA_016931935.1 Candidatus Zhuqueibacterota bacterium
CATAGGGAGAAATAGATGGATATAAATGAGCCATTGGATCCGGCGTCAAGAATCTGCCAATACTCGGATCATAATATCGTTTGCCAAAATAATAAATATCATCTTAAGTTATTCCGCGATACAATAAAGCGCGCTCTGGCCGCGGATATACAGCTCTCTGCCAACAATCGCCGGGGAAGCATCAATTGCATCGTCGATGATGTTAGTGGCGAGCACTTCGAATTCCGGACCGGCTTTGATGACGACGGTCACACCATTGCGGCCGGCAATGTACACACGGCCATTGGCCGCGACCGGTGAGGCGTACACGCCTTCGACCTGCTCCAGTTCCTGTTTAGTATAATGGATCGCACCGGTGGCAGCATCCAGACAGGTCAGGCTTTCACGGTTGCCCTTCAGAAAATAAAGATTGCCCTGGTAAAGACAACCGGAAGGTACGTACGGTGTCGCTTTATCCAGCGTCCATAACATGGCGTTGCTTTTTTCCAGATCGCCACTGGCATTCGTGAGCTTAATTGCCTGTAGCACATTGCCGCGGAATCCGCTCATCAGCCACGCAACACCGTTATAATACATTGGCGACGGGATGACATTGCCCGTTAACCCGCCAAGCTCCCAGATAACTGTGCCATCTTTCAGATTGTAGCCACGTGATTTATTGGTGGCGGCAGTAATAATTTGCGGGGCACCATTTACTTCTGCCACAACCGGCGTCGCCCAGGAGGTATCTTCATCCCGGTTGACTTTCCACACCTGCTTGCCGGTTTTAATGTCCAGCACAGTGATAAACGATTGAATTTCATGATCCCAATTGATCACCACAAAATCGCCATAAATCGTGGGGGAACTACCCTCGCCGAACGCCGCCGAGGTACGCATGTCACCAAGATCGGTTTGCCACAATAGTGTGCCGGTCAAATCGAAACAATAGTAGCCATCCGAGCCGAACGGTGCAATGATATACTTCCCATCGGTCACGCACGATTCCGATGCCCAGCTTCCATCCACATGGCGGCCTTCATGAGGAAAGCCTTCGTGCACAATCTTTTGCCAGGCAATTTTACCGGTGCTGCGCTGAATTGCCATGACGACATATTGTAGATAAAATTCTGTGCTGGCTGCCTGCCGCGACATTTTCATCCAGCCGGCCTGGGTGTCCTTTTGGGCTTTTATTTCCTGCTCCGAGGCCTTTTTTTCCATTTCGACAGCGGTCGTCAAAAATATCAGATCACCCCAGATAACCGGTGATGATAATCCCTTCCCCGGAATTTCACGTTTCCAGCGAACATGCTGATCTTCACTCCATTCGAGTGGCGGTTTTCCGGTTGGCGATTCCCCGGTTTGCAAGGGACCACGCCAGAACGGCCAGTATTCGTTGGCTTTCTGCTGAGCCAACTGTGCAGTTAGTAGCGAGGGCAAGACAATTACAATTAGTATCAACACAAACGGAATAGTACGCATTTGATTTCTCCAAAACTGGTAATATGAATAGTTCAAAGTGGTATTCAATTTTTGGTTCCACACCATTTTGAGTGGGTAAATTAGAAACGGATATTCGTATTTTCTGTAATAATTTCAGCCACAGATTCACACAGATAAACACGGATGACAAAAAAAAATACATTCTTAATCTGTGTAAAATCCGTGTACATCCGTGGCTAACAACATTTTTGGATTTGATCGGTCAGGCCCTTTTCGCTTCCCCTTCCAATCTTTCGATAAAAGTTGTTACGACCTTAATAGATTCAGCCGGCGGAATAACGATAAATCGAATACAAATGTACAACACTCAATACATAAAAAAAGTACTCCAACATACGGATAGTTTTGGTGGAGTACTGCTATTTTTACTCTTCAATTAAAATAAATGCGAACGCCAACGGCTCCATTCAATTCAAACGATGTTTCCGGGATGACGTCGAACGTTGGCGCCAATTCAAAAAATACATCGAACGGATAATTCATAAATAGATACGAACAACCGACCGGTACACGCATCCCGATGAGGATATTATCATTGTCATCTTCATTTATTGCCATTCGAGCGCCAAGCCCGATATAAGCTGGCAAACGACGTCGTGCTGAAAATTCTGACAGCAGATTATAATTATGGTGCAAATAATCTGCATGAATATGGAAACGGCCATGCTTTCCAAGCGACCAGGCCACAGCAGCATCAACGGCTTTTTGTTTCGTGTGCCAATTTTTGATACTAATCCCTGTTGGCTCGCCAAGCATCACACCAAGCCCGAGCCGGGCATGTGCGGTGCCGGCTGCCATCAATAAAATAATAATAATGATATAGCTTCGTTGGTAGAGATATTTCATGCAATCAACTCCCTTTGGGATTGCGGTGACTTTGATTTCAGTAAATAGAAAGATAACATCTGAAATGCTATTATGCAACGTGTTTTTCAACAAAAACAACGCCCTGTCAGTCGTTAAATTCTGACAGGGCGGAAACATTTTTAGACTATTTGAACGTTAACAACTACATAGTTTCGGTGATCGATGTATTCATTTATCTTTGCGCACAAATAACTGCTCACAGTAAAATAATTTCAATGCGAACACTATTCCTTCACCACATCTAATTGATAGGTTTCTCCGACCACCGATCCGAACACACCGATGCCGCCGACAATACCGCCACTTTGTTCCGGGTGCTCTTTATAGTGGTACTGATGATAGTTTTCGTCGATCGCCAGCACCTGCATGGTGTTAGAACCGTAAAATACTATCATTGAATAGTACCAATAAATGACAGGCAGATTGTTGAACTGCGGCGATTTCATATCGCGGTACGGCACAAGCGCAAAAATATGGCGAGGTTCACCATTCGCTCCCTGATCATATTCTTCATCATCATCAGGAAAATTGTGATTGTTGAACGGATAGATATATTCGGCTTTATCATAGGTTTCATTGCAGTACATATCCACCAATATAATCTGATCTTCACTTTCACAATTTACGAGTATGGGCTTGTCGTAACCGAGATTTTTATATGTAACGGTATTTACCTGATCCGTATGTAATTCTGTTAACAGCGTAATTTCCGCTGGAACAGTGGTTTTTGCTGTCACAACGTTGCCATCTTTCAACTCGATGCGCAGATCGTACGTGGATTTGGGATGAATCATCAAATTGTCATTATAATAGTAGCCAGGTTTGGAAGACGAGTGTTGCAGCGTCGTGACCGTACCGGCGCTTTCTTCACGAATGGTGACCGTGGCATCGCGGATCGCTGCTTTATTAAGATCATAATATTCCAATACAGGTTCCGTGTAGCTAATCAAAATAGCATGATCTTCGGATAATGGTTGATTTCCCCACAGAAATCCGAATACGCTGACTTCACGCTGGGTTTCGGGCGCTGCCGGATTTTCATCACATCCGGGCAGGAGCATGATGCTTATAAGTAAAATGAATAGAATTCCTGATAATTTATTCATGGTCAACTCCTTTGCTTAAAAGAATACGGAAAATCCGAATGTCGGGATGAATGGTAACATGGGCACATCATTTATTTTTGCCGGATTGTATTGCAATTGATATTCCCTGAAGAAGACATTATCGCGATTGTATACATTCACAGCCTGCACGAACAGCTCCCATGGTAAATTAAACCAGGTGTGTGTATAAAACAGACCGATATCAAGTCGATGATAATCCGGTAATCTAAACGCATTCATTTTACCTTCAAGTATTATCGGGTATTCACGGCCTGCCGGATCTATTGCTGTATAACGATCGGTGGCTTCGGTAAATGGTTGGCCAGTGCCGTATTTGAAGGCAATGTTCAGACGAAGATTTTTCGTTAAATGCCGATCTTCGATTAATGTAAACGTATTGCGTCGATCGTAAGTCGGGTAATACCACTCATCATAGTTAAATCCGTTCACGCGTTTTTTCGTCCACACCAGCGAATAGCCAAGCCAGCCTTCAAAGCCCCATATATTATTGCGCAGGTACATATCCATTCCATACGCATAGCCTTTGCCTTTTAGAAAATTCTGGCTGGTTGTCATGTTTTCAAAGGTTTCATCAGAAGCGCGTGATTCAGGAGTACGGAACTCAGCGATATTGTTATAATTTTTGTAATAAGCTTCAATATTGATGGAATAAGTAGTAGTATTATCATAATTATAACCAAGGATATAATGGTCTGCCTCGCCGGGTTCGAATGTGTGATCTACCGGTAACCACATATCGGCAAAGCTCATACCTTGCTGTTGCACCATATTCAGGAATTGGTGAAATCGACCGTAGCTAAGCGTTAGATATGATTGATCGGTCAGATTCTGTTTCAGCGAAATTCGTGGGTCAAATCGGAAATAGTTTCCATCACTGTAATGATCCATACGAACACCAGCTTGCAGGATGGTCAACGGAGTTAGTTTGTAGTTATCCTGTGCGTAAACGCTGGAATAATAGCCAGTGAAGGAATTCAAATAATCTGACTCAACAACAAGATAGTTCAAATCGAAATCAACATATTTTACTTCAAATCCAAAATCCATCGAATGCTTATTGGATGGCGTGTAAGTCAGCGTACCTTTCGATGTCCAGTCCACCACCTCATTGGAAATACCAAATTCCACCTTATCGAACTTCACTTTGGTATCACTATCAAAACGGCTGGCAGCAACCACAAAGTGGGAGAATAGCTTGCTGGAAAACAAGTGTGTCCATTGTGATGAAAATGTCTTGTTGCCCCAATCCAGGCCAAGCGTGATGCCATTATTATCCCAATCGAGAATATCATTCCCGGCATAAAAGCTAATACTGGCCTGATTGTTGGCATCGATGTCGTAATTAAATTTCGCATGACTATCATAAAAATAATACGGAATATCGAAATCCACCATCTTGCCGGCCAGCTCGAGGTAGGTGCGGCGACCGGAGACCATCCACGAGCCTTTTTTCCAAGGACCTTCCAGCGTAGTTGTGGCGCTTAACAAACTGACACGGGCCACACCCTGAAATTCCTCACGATTCCCTTCTTTATTCAACACATTCAGCACGGATGACATCCGTCCGCCGTACTTTGCCGGGAAACCACCTTTCAGCAATTCCACCGATTTAATTGCATCGGGATTGAATGTACTAAAAAATCCGAACATATGGTTGGGATTGTACACATCAATGTTGTCCAGCAGAATCAGGTTCTGATCAGCGCTGCCGCCACGGACATACAAACCTGCAGAAAAATCATTCAGAGTCGCAACACCAGGCAGCATCTGAATAGCCCGGAACAAGTCGGCTTCAGCCACTTGTGGAATCGAGCGTAATTGTGGCGCCTGCACCGCAATCTGCCCTGGCGCTACATCCAATTCACGCCTCTCACGATCGGCATTGACAACAATTTCCTGCATGGCAATTGCTTCTTCTTCCAGATAAATATCCAGCGTAACATCATCGCCATTGATGATGGTTTGTTCAACAGTTTTAGTTTCAAATCCGATATAGCGCACCATAATTTTGTACTTTCCAGGAGGCAACGTCGGTAACACATAATATCCTTTCATATTGGTCGTTGTGCCAATATTTGTCCCCTGTATCCAGACATTGCCCATAATCACAGGTTCACGATTTGATTTTTCCCGAACAAATCCATGAATCGTTCCGGCTAATCCAGCGCCTGTATTGAAACTAAAAAGTAGTAATATTATCGTCAAGTATCGTTTCATTGAATTGTTCTCCTTTGGTAGTCGTTTCAGCATTGTGTGATGAATTGATTAACTTTGTCCATTGGATTTATAATTGCCCAAATTTCAATTACGCCCCAAATTGTTCCAGACAGCTCAGATGACCGCTTTGTAATTTAGGTCGATTTTTTTAGATTAAAATTAAGCGATGTCATCACTAAACTATCCTGAAATTCAATCCATTAACAGATATAGATAGAATTTTAATTCCACACAAATACGCCTGTAGAATCGATTAGTTTCATGTTTATTTCGACAATTACGAAAAATTGTTTATGAATTGCTTGCAAAGATTACCTTATTACAGACTCTCATTAAAAACAAAACGCCTGAACGTTTACAATCATTCGGCGTTATTGTTCAATAATTTTTAATTTAATGGTAACGAAATGGTTTTCGGATTTCTTATTTATAAACCCTCCCTTACCTTCGGCCTTCCTTCAAATGGAAGGGAATTTAAGATTAAATCCGAAAACCAATTCGGCTTAAGCATATAATGGAAGAGGCTGTCACAGCCGCATTTTAAGGATGAAAAATAAGGGGTAAATTAATACACTCAGATGGAAAAGGTTTGATATACTACACCAAGTCCACTGTCCCGTCTCAAAAGCCTTTATTGACTTTTTGGAACAACGTAATATAACGCTGGGCAGTTCGCTCCCACGAAAATTCACGAACTCTCTTAAGTCCGTTCAGAATCATCCGGTAATAGGAATCCGGATGTTGCTGATACAGGGTAATCGCTGCTTTTAGTGTTTCTACCAACGAATCGACCATGTCTTTCATCCAGGGATTATCAGCGCGCTCATCGACATTTTCAGCAGCATACGCAAATTTCTTAATATACTTGAGTGTGTATGCAGTATCTGCTTCACGAAAGAGAATACCGTTCACGCCATTGTCAATTTGATCTACCAAACCACCGGTTGCCCGCGCTATGTTCAACGTACCATTTGCCATGTATTCCACAGCCGCACCAAATGGTTCATAAACGGATGGCATTATTCCGAACGTACTGCCCATTTGCAGCTCGCGAAATCCCTGCTGCATACGAATCGGATAGACGGTGATGTTTCCGGCACATTCGGAAGCCACATTTCGAAATATATCGAGATCGCTATCACGTACAGGCATTGGGGTTAATACAAGCTTAATTTCATCCTCGGCAAATTGTGACATCGCCCGCAAGAGTATATCAAAACCTTTCTGTACAGGATCGAGCCGGCCGCTCATCACGAGAATCGGTACATCATCCGGCAAGTGACGGATTGACTCGCCTTTGTACGTTAGCAGGCCGAACCGTTCTTTCGGGATATAATTATCGAGCACATCAAGCAACGCATGCCGTTTCTGAAGTTTAATTGTTTCAATCTGACGTATTCCCATCCGTGGTTTATTTGCGAATTCAGGGGCGAAATCGACAAACATGCCATTATTTACGCCGTATACACCGTTCCAGTTGAAGATGTCCTGTAGATGCGGAGCAAAATGCTGGGATTGCATAATGTCCGTAGTAAACTCATCTGCAAAATGATCGCTGACCGTATTGAGCGGGCCATCAACAAATTGCAATCCAAGCTGAAATGCAGTGGGTGGATCATCGTATAGTTTATGCAATTTCTGCAATTGCGAGGTTGAAAAGATATCAGCCAAGAGCGCCCACGAAATTCCGGTATCAAATGCGTTATGCATGGTTTGGACAGTCGCGCACGATTTGAGAACGCCGGTCAGCATGGCTTGTTTTGCCGTCAGACTCAATAACGCTGTTTGCCAATCCTGAAGATGCAATACTACATTTTCAACTATGCCCAACGCTTTTAGCGCCAATGGCGCTGCCTGACAAAAAAACAATGCATTGTGCTGCAACGCTTCATTATTCGCACGTGGATTTTCTTCAATATATAAATACGGATCGTTGATATGATTACTGGCATCGAAATATTCGTCCGCCTTCAGATAATATTCCGTGACACTTCCCTGATTCGGAAACTCATATTCCCATTTATATTCCAATAAGCTCACTTCGACATCATAAAATGAATATGGC
Source organism: Candidatus Zhuqueibacterota bacterium (assembly GCA_016931935.1). GTDB lineage: Bacteria > Zhuqueibacterota > Zhuqueibacteria > Thermofontimicrobiales > Thiofontviventaceae > Thiofontivivens. The sequence goes on from JAFGDW010000246.1 coordinate 7,759, forward strand.
ACTAAAAATCGAATGCCGGTATCCTTCAATTTTGAAGCATCACTGATTTTTGAATAAAACGGCGTCATTAAAACAACGTTGGGAATACCTGCGGTTTCTTTTAAATACGGGAGAATCTTTGTCGTAACTGCCGCCAGTCCACCACTTTTGGCAAACCGGTTTTCAAACGAACAATATACGACATTCTGTACAGTCATTTGCCGAATTGCGGATTGAATGAAATTAATTTCCGAATCGGTGAAGCATGTCGACATCAGCTTCCAATTTTTTTCCCATGATGCTGATGGAGAAGTCATATGAAATACCTTTCATTATCAGAGGTTATTGCCTTATGTATAATCTGACAGACCTGCGAATTTTATGGAGAACAAATCAAAATTTATAATCGCACCAACACAAGTGCAATGAATATCATGAATATTCCGGTTAACTTCACATTGTTCATTATGAATAACGGCAGATTTGCACAAAACTTCTGTGAATTATCTGTGAAATATTCGTACTCACGATACACATGACTCAAAAGCAAAAAAATAAGCGCTGTCCAGAACAGCCATGAGTACGTGAGTGTAGTAACAATAACGTAAATTATTACAATCCCGCCAAACGCATCCGTAACCAACCAGAAGCCATTAAGAAAACCAAGCCACTGACGATTCCGTTTTATCAATCCCACACCAATGAACAGAGCCAGCGCCTCACCACAGACGAGTAGCATTGTGCATATCGTTGTGACTTTTAATAACATTTTTTCTCTGATCCTGAATATTTATACCAGATTCAATGTGGGTCGAGGTCCGTATTTTTAATTCCTGCGATCGGTTTGACTTTTAAAGATGGAAGATACAACATTGATGTTTAAAATGCAATAATTACCTGTGGCGTTTGGCAGGTTTTTCAAAGAAAATTCGATGCTGTTTCTGTTTTGTACGAAGATCGCGGGCAATAGGGAACGATTCGCCAGTGAGCGGATCACTGCCGGTATAGTACATGACTGAAGACAATGTCATTGGTAACGGAATAAACGACTGCACCTGGTCGGGAACGAAGCCAAATTCACGTCGGATATCCTGCTTCATTGTCTGCATTTCACGCATTTCACAGCCGGGGTGATTGGACATCAGGTATGGGATGAGATGCTGACGTTTGCCTTCCTGCTGGTTGATTTCACGATATAGTTGCACGAATTCATTCAAATTGAATTGTGGCGGCTTTCGCATCGCCCGCAGCACGCGTGGACTGGTATGCTCTGGCGCGATTTTCAACTGTCCGCTAATGTGATTGCGAATAAATTTACGTAATAGTTTCCGGCCTTTGGGATCGCGCAAAAACAGATCGTAGCGGATACCGGAACCAATCGTAACTCGCTTCACGTTGCGAATTTGCCGGGCGCGTTCCAGCAGATCGAGCCAACTTTCAGTAGCAAATTGCAAATTGGGGCACAATTGCGGAAACGTGCAGCTTTCCCGCTTGCAGCGCCAGTTTTTTTTGCACTGGAATCCGTACATGTTGGCCGATGGCCCGCCGATGTCAGTGATGTGCCCGGAAAAATCAGTACGCTCCGCCAACAGCGCCACTTCGCGCAACACCGATTCCTTGCTGCGGCTGACAATCCGTTTGCCCTGATGCAACGATAGCGAACAAAACGAACACCCGGATACACAACCACGATGGGCCAGCACCGAATACTTGATCATATCGAAGGCAGGCACCGGTTCGCTGTACGATGGATGCGGCGCCCGCACGTACGGCAATTCATAAATCGAATCCAGTTCGGCGCTGCTGATCGCCGGGGATGGATTGTGGACGAGAAATCGCTTTCCGGTGGGTTGCACCATTAATTCATGCTGATGGCGATAAAACAGGCGGCAGCACTCGCTAAATGCTTTTTTGGAGGCAACGACATCTTCTTCCACCGGCAGCAGGACAGCGCCATCCGGCTGCGTTGCACTGATACAGACAGTCCCGGGAATTCCCTGCAAATTAGCGCCAGTTTGTAACCGCTGTGCCGCAGTGACAATGGCCTGCTCGCCCATGCCATGCACTAGCATATCCGCCCGCGAATCGAGCAGGATGGAACGGCGCACACGATTGCTCCAGTAATCGTAATGAGCGATTCGCCGCATCGATGCTTCAATTCCGCCAATAATAATCGGTACATCTTTGTATTTCGCTTTGACAAGATTGCAGTAGACGATAACGGCACGTTGGGGTTTGCCGCCGGTTTTTCCCCCGGGCACGTAGGGATCGTCATGCCGTTTTTTCAGGAAGGCGGTGTAATGCGCCAACATTGAATCGACATTGCCGGCGGTCACGCCAAAGCACAACCGCGGTTTTCCCAACACCGTCACGGAGTCCGGATTACGCCAGTCGGGCATGGAAATAATCCCCACGCGATAGCCGGCATGTTCCAGCACCCGGCCAATTACTGCCGCGCCAAACGCCGGATGATCGACATAAGCGTCGCCATTGATCAGTACGATGTCGAGTTCATCCCAGCCGCGGCGTTGCATGTCAGCCCGGGAGATTGGAAGGAATGGTTGTTCAAACTGATTGTGCATAAAAGTGACTGTTTAATAATACGGTAAGACGCAGCGCTAATACATTTGCAATTCTCAATTTTCAATTCTTAATTCACAATTCTCAATTCTCAATTCTCAATTGAACAACCTGTTCACCCGATTCGTTCCCGATGGCTGACTTTAAAACCGGTAGCGTAACGAAACGCGCCAGTATTTGGCGCGTCCGCCAGATATTTCTGCATCAGCAGATCAAGCTGCAACCGCTCAAGCATCGCATAGCCCATGCCGAAACTGAATTGCGTGTCTATAAATGATTCCTGCGTATTAACGGCCACATTTTCTGCTTTTATTTCGTTTCGTTTTCTTTCATAATAATGGACCGGTAAAACTCCAAATCGCACGGCAATTTTTTTGGGGGGCATAATTTCCATACCAATAGGAATCAGGATTTCGCCGGTGAAACTTTGATAGTCCACGCGCGGAATAATATCGTACGGGTAATCCAAATAAACGATGGGTTGACCGTCTTGGTTTTCTTCCAGATACCGCCGCATGATTAGATGATTCCTGCCATAATAAACCTTCGCTTTGATGCCGGCTGAAAACAGGAGATGCCCGTCGTGCCAGGTCATGCCCATTCCAACCATGGAATTGTAGGATGGAAAATGCCGGGCATCTTTGTTGCCAAGAACAGATTTTCGATACGTAGACGCTGTATCCTGTGTACTTGATAAAGCTGAAATATCTGAATCAATAATTTGAGTCGTAGTCTCAGAATAGTTTTGGAAATCCGTATTATAGTAATTATAATCCATAGCAAACAGGAAATGTGTCGTAATTGCTTCGGAAACGCTGTATGCCACATGTCCCTGAAAGCCCAATGTTAATAATTCAGGAGTGTAAAAACAATGATTGCTGTTAAACCCGGACCCAATGGTCGTTTGCACTAAACCTGAATATTGAATAGATTGGTAATGTAGTGATTGATGCTTTTGATTATTAGATGATTGATCGAATAGTTTTTCAAATCTAAGTGCGCCATCAAAAACAACCTTTTGACTGATGTTCCATTTTACACCAAGCCGAGCGATATGTGTTTTGATTTGGGTTTTCGTTGTATTTTCTGATATTGACTTTTGACCAATCGGACTAATTGTATAATTAGTAGAAATAATTTCACCTTCTGTACCATCATCTTGGGTACTTTTATTCTCAACGGAAATAATATCAAACGTATAATCAATTCCCCACGCCACTGTTTCGGACACAGGTCCGCCGATCCAGCAGTGGATTTCTGCATAACGTTCGTTTGCGACAGATGAAGTCGTTGAATTATTTACTTTATCTTCATATGTAAGCTCCGTATCCTGATCTGACTCATGCTGAATAATCGATATCGTACTTCCCCAATTCAGTCTAGCCATCTTCGAAAAGAAACCTAGCTTAATATATTTATCCATTTTTGGAGTATCGAACATAAATAACGATTGCCAGCGTCTTATTGATGCGGTAGACTGGCTCGGCTGGAGGTCATTTCCATAATCGATGTACAGTTCCTTTGTAGCCAGGTTGTTTATGAAAACAGGATTTCTAAAACGGTCTGACAGCGTATCCGGAGTTATTCCTAACAATTGTTCACCTAATGCGTACATGCGCAATGAAAGATTATTACGTTCCAAATCCGATTCGGCCCGTAATTACATGTCCATCATGATCAATCGTATTTGTGATGAAACGTTCACCAAGAAGGGATTGATTGGATTTGCTGTGATTCATGATATATCCGGTTAGGTTATCCAGACCGTGCAGCTTCCAGGTTGCACAATCGAATCCGCCCAAATAATGGAATATCAAACCATCCGAATGTCGTTTTTTATAATTAACATCACATGCTACCGCATGGCTGTAAATTTTCGTTCCCGCGTCAATCCCACTCCGGGTTTCGTTGAACGTTTCGTGCATCGGATAATTTAATGAATTTTTGTAGATAGATTCTGTCCAGTGTGTATTTTTGCCATTAAACGTGGTACTATCATGTAAAAATTCATATTTAACTACCAGGTCAATTGCTGATGTCGTTGATTTAATGTACGACCCGCCGAAACGAATCGTGTGCGATACCAGATCGTTATTATGTGCAATATAAGTTCCTTTTTGGTATGTCTGCACCTTCGTTGAGTCAATGTTCACATAGGTTGAATCCCAGTAGTTACTTGTCGAGCTGTAGATAGATACATCTACCAGACTCTGTCGATCGGTTTGTTTGCCTACCGAGTAATCAATTCCAATTGACCTGCGTTCGGATAATTCAACGCCATACCACATATGGAAAATACCGGATTGTTGTGAATAGTGATCGTCCACCTGACTATTTTTAGGCTGCCTATCCAGATTAGTAATATAATTACCGGACTGATGACTATTCCGATCGAAATATGCCATAAATCCAAACGTCCCCTTACTCGTCGCAGCGAAAACGCCCATTCCCTTTTGCCGACTTCCCGATGGTAGTACAATCTGTTTATCATACTCAGGCATATTAAAACCGAAAATCGATGATGCTTGTGTATCAAACGAGTATGATATTGGTTTGCGATTTGTTTTCCCATTATGATATGAAAAGTCACCTATGCATTCTACTCGGGTAACATCCGTGATAAACGCCGGATTACGAAATCGATCGAACAACGAGTCCGGCACAATGCCATTTAATTGCGAACCAAGGGACACCATCCGCATAGACGGGTGGAAAAGCTCTGTTCCGGTTGGTAGGGGTAGTGATACTGAAATCATGTCATAATTATTTGCAGAGGTCTCGGGGAACTGCAAGGAAAACTGGGCGAAAATATTTCGTGAGAGACAGATCAGAAATGAAAATAGTGCGAACATAAACCAGCGGCGATTCCGCATGAATAATCCTCTATGAATAATTAATAAACTCCTGGTTCCTGAACTTTTTCACAAACGATAAGACGATACTGAAAATCACTTGCAGGGTACTAAAAGGTGAGAAATAATTAAATTTGTATAAAAACGTTAGTTTTTCTTTCTTTATGCATTGCTGATGGCAGATTGCTAACAGCTATATGCTACTTTAAAACAATCCCAAGTGCCATAGTACGCGTTTTGTAATTTCAATTCGTTCTTTGCCGAAATGCATATCCGGATTGTCGGCAACTATGACGGTGACAAAAATATAAATATTGACATTTTGCTGAAAAAATCCGACAAACCAGCCAATCCCCTTACCATCCTGGTAACTGCGGCCGGTCTTGGCCCACATGTTATATGTTGGCGCATTTTCATAGTGCATTATCCGTTTCACTGTTTGAATGCTAAATTGTGAAAACGGGAGATCTTCCTTGACCAGATGTTTCAAAAATTCCAACTGCTGCAACGGCGTAATTCGAAGCTGACCGGATAGCCAATACGGACTTTTACTCGACGTGATATTACGGTTTCCATAATTACAGAGTTCAACGTATTTTTGTGTTTTGATCGGCCCTAATTCGTCAGATAATTCCTGAAAGAACCAGATCACATCCTGTTGAAAAGCCGTCTCCAGCGTGTGATTTTGATTCCAGCTATCAATTAAGTACTGGTGTTTTCCTGTATATGGGATAATAAAATCACGATGACGGACGACATCCGTTTCCAGCCCGATGAGTGAGTGAAGAATATCAAACGTGTTGCCAGGAGAATATTCGGTGTTGCAACCGGTTACGTTATACACAATGGTACTGTCGCTACGAAGGTTATACATCGCGAACGCGCCATCGACACCGTATTCGGCGAAAATCGGAGCCAGCTCCTGCAACGGTTCTTCTGCCTGTTTCTTTCCTTTCTGGCAAATGCTAAAACTAAACAGGATAATATGGAGTGTAAGGATTATTTTGTTCATATACCCATATTATCGGTAATTTAGAGCATAAAAAAACTCATTCAGTAAAAATATTGACCATCCAGCGATAAATTACAGGATATCCGTTTTAGAGCCGCATATACTTGTTACGGATTAGTTTGTGACATGTGGATGTTAACGATGCAATCGCTTGGAGCGATGGCGTCGGTTTGGTGATGTTACATTCTTAACCTTAACCAGTATATTCGTTAATATTAAAACAATCCGTAAGTTTCTGCCAATACTTTTGCAGCAGTGTTGCTATAAATTGTGAAATAAAGTATATGTTTAAGGTATTTGGAAAGCGAACGTGTTACGCACTTTTATTCGACTAAATCCAGTTTATAGTTCTGAAGCAAGAGCAGTTGCATAGGGGTAAAAGTGCGTAACACGTTTACCATTGAAAGGCTACGAAATATAAGCAATACCTGCATTAATGTCAAGAAAAAGCAACTGATTAGTATATTATAGCTTTATTTGCGTATATTAAAAACTCAAAAATAGTATTTGAATTCCTAGTCAAATGTATTATATTTAGGAGTGATTCGACATAAATCATGTATCCTTTCAATATTATTTGGTTATGTTGATCCGCCACGGCGGATCATGCCAAAGGCAGATGCGCCTTCGGTGCATTCAGTCAACGGTATGTTCCGTACCCTGAGCTTGCCGTCTCGCAGCGGCGTACCGTTCCGATGCATCGGAACACGAACGGTGTCGAAGGGTACACTCACCATCATTTATTGAATGGATACTAAATTATCAATGGAGGTGTGGTATGATCGATCTATTAAAAAAGACACTGTTTTTTGGTATCGGAGCTGCCGAAATGACGAAAGACAAGGTCGAAACGCTTGTCGATGAGTTGATTAAAAAAGGTGAAGTGGCCAAAGATCAACGAGCAAAAACCGTTCAGGATTTTCTTGGGCGTGTTGAAAAAAGTGAAAAAGCTCTGATGAAGAAAATAGAAATTGAAGTTGAAAAGGCAATTACTAAAATGCATATCGCAACACAAAAGGATGTGGAAAAACTTGAAAAACGCATCGCCTCCCTGGAAAAAAAGTAGGGCCGGCTCATGCAGGTGACACGCATTGCCCGAACATATCGCAACCTGAAACGCTACCGACAAATTCTGATGGTCCTGCTTCGCTATGGTTTCGGAGATATCATCGATCGTATCGGGATTGGTTACTATATTAAAATGGGGAAAAAAATTATTCCCCGATATAAAAATCAGGAAATGGAAAAAATAACCACGGCGAAACGTCTTCGCCTGGCGTTTGAAGAATTGGGACCGACCTTTATAAAGTTTGGCCAAATTCTCAGTGTGCGTCCGGATTTGATTCCTGCTCCATTTATTCTTGAATTCCAGAAACTACAGGACGATGTCCCGCCATTTCCTTCAGAGCAGGCATATACGGTTATCGAAAAAGAATTGGGACAGCCCGCCTCGTCCGTTTTTACTACATTTTCCGATGAACCGGTTGCAGCAGCTTCGATCGCGCAGGTTCACCGAGCCAAAACGATTGACGGAAAATCGGTCGCTGTGAAAATCCAACGTCCGGGGATTCGTAAAACCATTGAGACCGATATTTCCATATTATTCGATTTGGCGGAATTAATCGATCATTATATTCCCGAGACAGAAGTATACAATCCAATCGGCATTGCTCACGAGTTCGCGCGTACAATCCGTCGTGAACTGGATTTCACCCGCGAAGCCCGAAACATGGATCGGTTCCGCCGCAATTTCAAGAATGACACGACTATTTATATCCCCGATGTTTATTGGGAACTCACCACAGATCAGGTACTCACTATGGAATTTATCGATGGCACGAAAGTCTCTGAATTCGATAAACTGTTAGCAAACGGACTTGATAAAAAAACTATCGCCCGGAACGGTGGGCATAGTATTCTGAAACAAGTGTTTGAGCACGGATTTTTCCATGCTGATCCACATCCGGGCAATGTGATGGTCTTATCGGATAATGTTTTGGTGCCGCTGGATTACGGCATGATGGGCACAATTGATGATGAACTGCGCGATCTGCTCGGCGATTTGATGCACGGCATTATCACAAAAGACGTGACCCGAATTATCCGCGTATTCGCTGAAATTGGGATCATTGATGACCAGATGGATGAACGTGCGTTGCGGAATGAAATTACCGATTTTATCGAACGATATTACCAAATTCCACTATACCAGTTAAATGTGGAATTAATCATCGGTGAATTCAGCGATATTGTCCGCCGCCATCATATTCAACTGCCGACTGATTTTGTACTCATGGGCAAGGTGCTGGTCATCGAAGAAGGCGTCGGTCGCACGCTCGATCCAACATTCGATTTTATCACCATGGCCCGCCCGTACATTCAAAAATTAATGTTAAAACGATTCGATCCCCGTCGTCATTTAAAAGAATTCACTTATATGCTTGACGATATGGCAAAGTTGGTGCGGGTAATGCCTGTGGAAATAAAGACGATTATGAGTAAAATTAAAAAAGGCGAACTTAATATCCGGTTCGAACATCGGGGATTACAAAAATTAATCCTTGAACTGGATCGGTCGAGCAATCGCCTGGGCTTTAGTTTGGTAATTGCCGCGCTGATTGTAGGTTCATCCCTGGTCATGCAACTGGATAAAGGTCCGTTGTTGATGGGCTACCCGATTCTTGGCGTGTTCGGATATGTGATTGCAGCTTTCCTGGGATTATGGCTGGGAATTGCAATTCTAAGAAGCGGAAGACTGTGACAGATAAAAATTGTGGTAAATTTTACAATGCTTCGAACTTCATTTCTCTTTCATTAAACCATACAAAATACATTTTCTATTTCGTAAAAACAGGTATTTGACGGTATAGTTAAATATATTCAATGCGTTTATCCGATCACAGGCTAAATTGTCATCTCCTTTTAATATTGAAATCAATCATGATGTATTTGGGAAATAATAATAGGCGGGGAGCTGGGGAGTCAAGCGAAAGGGAGAAAGAATAGTTGTAATGTAATATCTCCCGATCTCCTTGTCACCTTGTCTCCATCTCATATTGACAAGAATTCAGTAATCATTATTACGATCGAATAAGCTGATAAATGCTACCCTGAACGGCTACGATTATTTCCCGTTTCTACTCATCCTGCTCTTTGAAGCGATGCTAATAATTGTCAATCCCGAAATAATTAGACAATTAACATACCAATGCCATTAAGTAAAGGTCAAATCCAGAAATCTGTGGAAAGCCTCACCCTTCGACTCCGCTCAGGGTGAAGTCTGTGACCGCTTCATACTAAGCGAATTCGATGTATGAACATAGCATGAATCGCTTAGCTTAATAGCATTGATTCACATACAATAGCAGATTTCCTTATTTCAAATTACTAATATTTTAATGCAAACCAACAGGGAGTTCAATGATGTTACGAATCAAAGTACTCTTTATTTTATCGTTGCTTTGTCTTTCCGTGTTTGTGCTCGGGTGTGGGGAAAAAAATACAGTTAAACCGTTAACTGATAAAATTGCACCAACAATTGCCATAACACAGCCTTCGCCAGGCGATGTACTTTTTGGGAAAGTCACCATTTCCATTAAGGTGTCGGATAATCAAAGCATTGCCTATACGCAGCTCTATTTTAACGATGCGCTGGTTATTAGTGATAGTTCTTTCCACAATAAATTCGAGTGGGATACAACAGTATGGGACGATGGACATTATTTTATTTACGCTATGGCCTATGATAATTCGGGTAATTTTGGTGTTTCGGATACAATCGCTGTTGAAGTGCATAATCAATTCGTGCTGAAGTTGTATAATTTTATTTTCACCCCAATTGAAATTGACGTTGTCGAACAAGGCCAGTTCACGATTAATCCGTTTGATAGCCTTGAACTTACCTACGATACCAATCCGGATACGATTGCATTTTCAGCAGAAACATATGGCAGGAATAGCGAAGGCGTACAATTAGGCAGCGCTTTCACATGGGATGTTGTTGAAAACGTTAATGGAATATTCTCTCGTTATTACAGTCTAGATATAGACAGTACGTGGTTTTTCTTGTATATGAAAAATACGGCAACTTCGTATTCGTATTTATTTCCAGTTTACATTAATTACAATTCAGCTTATGAAATTCAGGAAGACATCCTAATACCACCCGACAATGTATTATACAGCATCGGTTACTATCGTGCGTTTTCTTCGACACAGATACGCGCCGATATTGCGGGAGTAGAGCCTATTGCTTATCGGCTCTGGAAACAGGGCACCGATTTTACATTTCCGTTTACAATAAATCAATATGTACTGCTCAAAAATTCATTTTTGGCCAAAGCAAATGAGCATGAAATTGAATTAAATTCAAGCATTTTTCCGCAACGCGTAATATACCAAATACCTGAAAAAATTAGTCAAACGCGTCAATGTCTTCACATATATGGGAGAGCACAATGATATATTCGGCAACATAATCGAGTATAGAATGACTGTCTTAAGCATTGCGATTGGTATTCGTTTCTCATATATTCTGTCTCACCATTATATACTGGCAAAACAGATAGCGCGCTTTACATGATTAATCAAAAAGGAAACGCCTCATCAAATATTAATCTGATGAGGCGTTTAACTTACAACGTTTTTTCATATAAAATCAAAGTCTTACTGAAATATCTAAATAGATTGCAACTTGTCGTTTATAAGTTCCAAACGCGGTTTCAAGCGTAATAGTAACGACAGCATTCTGAGATGTATCATTGAGCGGATCGAGCGAATTAACAAGACTTGTTGTAAAATACGTTGTACCATAACCATAATCTGCAGCACCCGGCATCAAACTTCCCTCAGATATTTGTCCTGCTGTTGTTTTGACAGATAATCTTGAACCGGCTGCTACCGGATTGCCATGTCTATCCCAGACCCGAATATTTATTGTCGCTGATTCACCTAAGTAAAGTCGATTAATACCATCACTGGTGGTTGTAGTAACCGAAAATTCTTCCACTCCGACACTAAAAATCAGCGGCAAAGACGTCCATACTTTAATCGGTTCATTATTCTGATTCACTCCCCATGTATAGGCAATTAATAAAGCGATACCATCATTTTCAATGGTAGTGCCGACAGTATTAAGAACACGCCCGCCTTCAAAATCCCAGCTAGTATAATCAAGTGCTGGTATTCCAATATATAGCTGATCATCATTGGGATTTGGCACAAATCGTGATGTTAATTGATTTGGATCGCTTGTTCGTAAATAGGGATATGGATATACATTTTGAATTTTTACTGCTGCTGCTCCCATAGCATCGGTAAGCGCGTCTGTGGAAATTATTCCGCCGGTTGTCGTGAAGTAAATCGCAGTTCCTTTCTCAACCGGATTGTTATATTTATCTCCAAAAATCGTGCCAATATCAATAGACTGGATCGGATTACCAAATGCAGTATTCGCCTTTCCCGGTTCAACTGACATTGTTGCATGTGGAATAATGTTATTTGCATTAGTTGGATCAACCCACATATATGGTGGCCCGGATCGAATAACAATATTGGTAGTTTGGGCTTTGATCTGCGGATAATCAATAAGTTGAGCGCTCACCTGTACCGTACCCGACCGTATACCAGAACGAACATTAATCGTTGCTTTTCCATTCACTGTATTCATTATATCCGATTCCATTGGATCAGTCGCTGAAACAGGGTCGAGCGTCAGACCACCACCGGGAGTATTTTCCAATCGGAATCGAACACGAACGTCGTTTCCGACAGGTAATCCGGCACCACCAAGAACTGTTGCTGTTACCGATGTTTGCTCAAGGTTACCTGTCTCCCGAACCCATACAAAATTGGGTTCTGCCGCAAGCAAAATGCTGTTGGGAAAATCCTGCAACGTAGTTATAAATTCGACTTGTGCTGTGTCCCTTAGGGACCAATAATTGGCAATCACCGATACCGCTGGATTCGCCTGCTTACTTGGGATTAAATCAACCTTAGCTTGTCCCATGGCGTCTGTGCTAGCTGATTCAGGAATAATTCCATCCGTTGTTGAAAAAAACACACGAGCGCCAATCACGGGTGTATTTTTTTGCGTCAGTAATGTCGCTACGACTTTTATCACACTTTTGCCATCCGCAAGCGTTTGGGTGCTTTCGGTGGTTAAATCAAATTTTGGTTGTATATAGGTCAAATAAAGTATTGCTGCAATACCAGTTCCGTATTGTATCCGTAGTGTGTCTGGCCCGGCATTTTCTGGTTTAGCTGCAGTTATGTATGTCTGTGCAATTCCCAGATTGTTGGTATTGATGGTTCGTGGAATAGATCCATATTGAGCGCCCAGATAAATTTCCGCATCTGAAATAGGGGCCTTACTCTCGGTTTCCTGTAATGTTACAGTCAACTGTGTTTGTGATAGCCCATCCGCAGGGAGCAACGTATCCTCAATTGATGTCGTCATACTAACGCCAACAAATCTAACTTGTATTTTAATTTTGTTAGCAAGTGAACCCGTAGCCTTTTTCAATGTTTGATTATTTGTGCCCGCCTGACCCTGTTGTATACATAGCGATATATAATACTCATCTTCAGTTGCCTTCTTATAAGATGAAAAATCCGCAGACATGACAGTAGCTTCTACTGTGGCAATAATATCATTAACACTTGGTTCGCTCGTTAGGAGAACGTAAGCTTCTCCCATATAATCAGTTATGTCAAACGCCTCATCACCCTGATCATTCAATGTTCCGGCATCCGTTTTAAACACTACTTTCATACTATCCGCGCGATTGCCGTCTTTATCAAACACGGTCGCCAGCAAATACGTCTGCGACACACCATCTGCATAAATAGCATCGTACTGCGTTTCAACACTTTTAATATCATGATCGCGTGAACCAAGTAAAGCCTCAGGATCATCCTGACATTGTATGTATACAAAAGCCAATACTAACAGGCCTAATAATAAAATATTTTTATTCATGTAAAGGACCTCCGTGAAATCCAGAGCATGTGCGTGACATTTCTATTTAAACTTGTTTTCCAATGAATCCTGATAACGTTTTTGCCGCATCGCGTTCACTTTGCGTTTGGCAATTTCCGGTACAATTTCAGCCTTGATCAGGATAACCAACTCCTTTTTATGATCCTGAATTGAATTATAGCCAAACAAGTATCGTAATCCGAATAGCCAGCCCGGCAAATCCTTAAATAGCGGGACGCCTTTGCGAGTTGTCGATTTGTCATTGCTATACAATCCGGCAATAATCGTTTGTTCCCCATTAAGCAATAATGTCTGAGTACGGCTTTCCGTAATGGCTTTTGAGACTCCGGTCGCATCGGGAATAACATTGCTGCGTTCGGCAATAACATCCAGATGAATAAACGTCGTATCATCTTTACTGATAATATTAGGGGTTACTGTCAAAATAGTGCCGGCTTCATACTCACGATAGCGCGTATTACCGGAAAAATCGCGGGTTGTCAAATAAAAATTTCGGCCAACTTTTACTTTTCCAAGCTGTCCATCCATTACTTTTATTTGAGGCTTGGAAATAACCTCTCCGATTGAATTGGTCTCAAATAATTTCATTAGACTATAAATATCCCATACACCATTATTCCAGTGATATGCGCCGGAAAGAGAGGTTTCCTCCATTCCTTCGGCTGCGCCGCCAACATCAATAGTAATCGAACCATTATTAAACGTACTCCAATCAACTCCTATTTCGGTTAATTTGGTTCTGTCTGCTTCGAAAAATACAGCCTCAATTCGAACTTCCTGAGTACGAGGTGTGATCGTATTGTCATCAATGACTGTAGTCATTGGCTTTTCCTCACCGTAAATTTCGTAATATTGGTCGAGGGTTCTATATTGCAAATCATTTGCATTTAAGATATATTCCAACGCTTTTTTCCAATACATATTATCAATCACAACGCCAATCGGAATGGTTCTTCGCTGTGGATCGACAATGATTTTTCCATCAAACCGTTTCGAAAATTGATTGAGTATTTGCAGGGCTGTATTGAAAGGCACACCGTCATTCATCGATACAAATTCATCGCCACGATACCGGCTTGTCTGCCCCTCACTACGTGAATTCCCCATTGGTCCATCATCATCTTGCGCTTTAACTGCTGATACTGTAATAAGTATAATGCCAATTAAAATGCAACTTTTCAAAATGGTTGTATGCATATCGTATAGAGTTTTCATTGTTGTCATCAATCCTTTATATTGATCAGGAGTATTTTCTCAATATTTAGCCAGCCTAAAAAGAAGACCAAACATCCTGAAATAGCTTTTGTAGCTTAGTGGATCAGCGTCCTGCTATCATCGCCCGTTGAGCGCAACGAGCCGCCTTCCCGGATATAACCTAACCCAATCGTTACGACTTCCTGATTATTCATCAAGAATTCAGCCTCACTTTTTCGTAAATCAACCTTGCTCAGATACCCGCCCTGAACTTTATCGCCAAGCGAAAGTGTTAAAATTCGATTTGCCTGATCTTTTATCAACACTTTTTCAGCCATTGCCGCCTGTAATGTTGACTTGCGAATGTCCGGCAAATTGGATTCATCGGGCTTTTTAGCAACCACAGTTCTACGAGGTGCTGATGGTGTATTTACAGATTTATATGTCCGAATAAGTGGCATAAATGAATTATGAGAGAAATTGGCAAACGTAACCGGAACATCAAAATCTTCAGTCATCTCTCCTTCATTCCCGATCATCCATTCTTTATTCATGGAAAAACTTTGTAATTTCAGTGAGTATTTAATCTGATCGGAGCTATTATCTACATTTCGAAAACTAAACGATTGTATTTTGTACAGAATTGGTGTTTCAGAAAGGTACCAAAGCAGCGTATATACATCCTGAAAGGGACCTTCGCCTTCCAATGTGTATATATAGGAAGTAAACATTTTTCGTTTAATTTTATCAGAAAGAATAAAATTAAAATCGAACGATAACTTTCGTTCATTAATAATCTTATTCAGGTATAAATATGAGAATGCCGGTTCATCTGCAGCAATTAATACTTTGGGAGCTGTTCTCCATGTTTCGGTTAAAAACGAACGCTCCAATTCCAACTCATGTAACCTGCTGGCAACAGAAGTAAATTGATTGTAGCGTTGTTCCAGTTGCAAGGATTCCGCTTTTAGCTGGAGTAGCTCCTTCGTGCCATTTCGTGACATATAAAATCCGATCGATACAAAGACGATCAGAAAAATGGCAAGCGTGATACTATTTTTCCGTGCATACATTTTAAATTTACCTTTATCATTTGTTCAAATTTTTCAGAAGATAACAAATATTGCTGAAGGAAATACAACGTCTCACGTTTCACGTTTCATTTACGTATTAATACGTCCCCTGCAATTGCCGAACTCGAAATCGTTTTCCGACAACCGGTATTAATTCTTCAATCTTTGAAATTGCTTCTGCCTGAGTCTGAAATCGTCCCAGGTACACGTAATACCATGTCATTCCATTCGAGCCGGGGTGTCTGGAAATTCGCGCTTCAAAGCCTTTTGCAGCTAACTCGCGAACATCCTGTTCCGCTGATAATTGCGAGATATGTGATGACACAAAGATAGTATATTCACCATACTCATCCGGTATATCAATTGTTGAATTTTCTGTTTGATAATTTTCAGCAGATTCCTGAGGTGTAATATTAGCCTGAACTCGTTCAGGTATTTGAACGGGTGTGTCGGAAACTGCTATCTCATCATTCATGTTATTGGAAGCAGATGCCCCCTGGGCAAAATCGGAAGTATTATTAGCACCATCCGACATAATCACCTTATAATTACGGCCAATGACTCGTTGGTTGTTTTGTGCCCACTTTACCGCCTCATCATATGATTGAAAATTGCCAACAATAATTCTGTACATGGTCATCCCGTTTGATGCCGAGTATTGTTGCTTTAAACTCGCATGAATTCCGTTTTCTTCGAGGCGCCGTAAATCTGCTTTTGCAGAAACAAGCGAGATATGTGACGAAAGAAAAATTGAACACGCGCCATCAGTTACAGGACTATCATAATCTGCAACAGGTGGATCTTCATTAATTACGATTTTATTAGATTCTGTTTGCGCAATCTCCTGTGATTGGGAAATTGCCGGTTTAATTGCCGGCTTTGGATCATTAAAATGCACCATTTCCTGTGCCGGCTTATTAACGATCACCTGGTCCGGCACTCGCTCTGGAATATTCGTTTGAGGACTGGACATGTTGTTAGCGATCACCTGCTGATTATTGGTTTGCGCAGCCAGAGGTGTTTGTGTAATTTGATTTGTTGATTCGTTTGCTGTTCCGCCATATATAGGTTCATGTGTTTTCATGTACTCTATTGCAAAATTTTCGGGCATTTTTAAATCCCCAAATACAACTGTTTTTTCATGTGTGAGTACCTGTTTTTCACACTCAAATTCAAATACTTTCTTGCCTTGTAATTGTCGATGACGAACCGTGTTCAAATTAACATTGCCAAGGTTGTAAGATAGCTGGGATATCTTATTGCTGTTCAGTGACAGACCGCGAATAAAATAACCATTATCCTTATCATGTAATTCCTGTAGCCAGATGTTACCATTGTTTTTGATCTCTTCATTCAAATTCACTAAAAATCCAACCAAACTATTATAGCCACTCCCGAGACTATCAACAAGCGCCATATTTCGTTTGAGTTTTGTAATTTCCAATTGATGGTCATGGACTTTATTAATATTCTCCTGCATTTTCGATAATTCCGAATTAATGAATAATCGGCGACGCTTGAGCGAGTTAATTTGTCCTTTTTGCGTGGTTATTGTCCATGTAAAGAAAAATGCCGCTATGGCGATCAGGCCCAACAAAATATACCCATGATACGCCAGTTTAAGAACTTTTTGGCGATCCAGAATTTCTGCTGGTAACAGGTTGGACTTCGATAAATGACGATTTCCCGGATCAAGCGTTTTCCATGCCAACGAAATCGGGATTGCGTATTCGGAGAATTCGTTCTTCTCCTTATCGATCGCCATATAAGACTCAATTTTGGCGGAGTACAGATAATCGATCCTGACTTTGGGAAATTTCGCCTTAAAGAATGTATGCGCACTCAATCGTGCACACTTTCCAGCCATGAAAATATTCGTCAGTTCGGGAATATCGTTTTGATCTTGTTCGTACAAAATTTTACTATAGATAATTTCCAGGATATTCGACGATTGGCTGCCTTCATTAATCATAACGGAACAGTGCAATAGCGCCCGGCCCCGCATAAACACAATTCGGCTTAAACCATTTTCAATGTAAATGACGGCGCTAATCTCACTATCACCCAAATGATAATTATTGCGGATTAAATTGACCAGTGCAATTTCATTTGTCTCCATCACACCAAAATAGAGTTTATCACCCTTGAATGCACGGAGTTCTTCCAATGATTCAAGCAACGCGGATGAGGAATCATATAAAAATGAAACGACTTTACCGTTTTCATAACTGACAAAATCAAAATTGTCATCATCAATTTTACGTTTTTGCTTATCTTCAAGGGTTTGTTTAATCCATTTACGCAGCTTCGGACCTTCCAGCCCATAATCGTTGTCCAGATACGTATAAGTCACCAATGCCGGATCGATATTGATGCCAAGCTTCGCCTTGGACAACGGAAATAAGTTCAAAAATGAATAAAATCGATCTCGCGCCGATTCTTCGTTCTTTTTTTCTTTTCCCTCACGAGATTGATTGCGAATGGATTGACTGGTCCTCGGTTGATATTCATCATCGAGAAAAATATCCTGAATCTGATTTTGGTCATCCATTGTACCGGTGTCGACCGGGGCTTGTCTTAACGGGGCATGAAGTAACTGTGATTTAAGCGAAATAATCGAAAGCCGCCCTTGTCGCTTTGCCAAATGAGCTACTTTTACTTCATTATCATTGATAACAATGCCAATTGCCTCGTTCATGGTGTAACCTCATGTCTGTGTATGTTTTTTAATGTTCAAATAATAAATACAATCAATGCTGTAGTAGTGCTGGAAAAAAACTTAAAATTATCCGAACAGATATAAAAAAGGGGAGAAAATACTTCTCCCCCCTGAAATATTAATTTGTATTGAATTATTTTCTATTCGGATACTATTGTCATTAAGTTATACTCGTTAAGAGTAACTTGTCCACACTGTATAAGCGATAGCATCGCTCTACTGTCATTAAATTCTATTCCTAAACAAGTTCAAGAAAATTTGCCGTCAATCTAATCGCGCCGCTTTTCGGCGAAAGAAGAATCTCTGCCCACGCAAGTTTGTATACTATAAGATACTTCGTTAACAAAAGTCGCTGATTTAGGATGAAGTGCCAACTTCAAATTTGTAGCATTGATTTTCATTCACTATTTACTATGCACAATTCTCTTTTTACTTTTTCTCTATTCCCCATTCTCTTTATCCGTCTCACATCTCACGTCTGGCGTCTCACGTGCTATGAAAACTGAACAAGCTCTTCATACCGTTTTTTATTATTTGCCTGGTTATACCCTTCTTCATAGGAAATTTTATGCTCATTATAAAGCCTGGCAAGGTCCTGTTCCATGGTTATCATGCCCAGATGATTGGATTGATAAATCATCTGATATATTTCTTCGGTGTTATTATTACGAATTGCCGAACGAATCGGTGGCGTTGCCAATAGTACTTCTTTAGCCAACACTCGTTTACCATCCTTGCTTGGAACAAGCTTTTGTGAAATAACGCATGTCAATACATCGGATAACCGCTCACGCAATCGTTCCTGCTCGTTTGGATCAGTCTCTCCAAGAATCCGGTCAATGCTCTCACGCGCCGATGATGTATGCAGTGTAGAAAAAACTTTATGACCACTATCAGCAACTTCTACTACTGTCATTATCGTCTCCGGGTCACGCATCTCACCGATTACGATAATATCCGGGTCCTGCCTGAGCGCCTGGATTGTGCCGTCTTTGAACGAACGGACATCTCTTCCAATTTCACGGTGCCTTACAACCGACATTTTCGGTTCATGCACGTACTCAACGGGATCGGAAATAATAACGATATGGGCATTCATGGAGCGATTATTCAGATCAATAATAGAATCCAATGTTGAACTTTTTCCCGAACCGGTAATTCCCGTAACAAGCACTAAACCCGATTTTATATGTTTTAAATTAAGCGCCTTTTGCGCCTGGGGGTGAAAATTCAATTCTTTTAATGGACGTACGATATTATTAATCAGCCGCATGTTCATCGCCAGATGATTTAAATCGAAATAAATTGTCGCGCGGCATCGCAATTTAGTCGAATTTGAAGTCGCTTCGAATGAAAAATCAACATAGCGATAATCGTACAGATGCTGCTTCTGACTTTTCATTAAAATATTTTGTAATAAAACATCTGTCTCATCAAACGACCACGATCGTGTCCGTGTCTCCGGCTTTTTCTCGCCATAAATACGGTACCAAATACGCCCCATACAACCTTCACCACCATAATCAAGATCCGAAGCTTCCAGCGAATGCATTTTCAATACATAACGCTCTATCACTTCTCGAAGAAATAACTTGATTTGTTCAGGTTGTTTATCAATAAATTGCCCGATAAATTCCTGTCGTTCCAATCCCACGAGTGTTCTGGGAATTTTGCTTGTCAAGGAACTGAGTACGGACGACAGCTTGTCATTTTCATTATTAACCATAACACCTCGCCAAAACAATATTCGATAATGAATTTCTACAAGCAGGCCATTTGACAAGCTCGCAATTTCACATTCTTAATCAATGCGAATACAATCTTAAAATCAAAATAACGTGCCATAGTCTATTTAATCCGTAAGCTTTTTTCTACCCTTCCAGATTAGTCAATTTTAGGTTTTATTTTCAGTACTCAAAATTCGAAATATATTTTAAGTAAATAACTGAACTTTTGCAAATTCTCAGTTCAATCAAATTTTTGGATATTTAGAGTTCATATCATCGAAGTCCCACCAGTTTGTCTCAAAGCTGGGGGGACTAGGAGAATTGATTTTTATGCCCTATGTACTAATTGGCTCTGAATCCCCCAAACCCCCTTTACAAAAGGGGGCTTTAATTCGCGGTATATTAGGATTACACTTTTTCGGTTATCCAGTTTGGTCAGCAAAGATAAGACCAATATATTGAAGAAGGTACATAGTTCCGCCGGTCTCCGGCGGAATTGATTACGGACGCTCTGCGTCCAGTCTTAACATTCTAAATTAAATGAGATTATATATAATCTCTTGTATTGTAC
>JAFGDW010000247.1 GCA_016931935.1 Candidatus Zhuqueibacterota bacterium
GTACAATACAAGAGATTATATATAATCTCATTTAATTTAGAATGTTAAGACTGGACGCAGAGCGTCCGTAATCAATTCCGCCGGAGAACGGCGGAACTATGTACCTTCTTCAATATATTGGTCTTATCTTTGCTGACCAAACTGGATAACCGAAGTGCTTACTTTTTAATTTATGAATAATTCAAGTTAAGGAGAAGCTATTCTTTTTCAAAGCACATATTGAATAGAAAAAATTTGGGGCTGTGCAAAAAAACTTCCAACGTTTCAAAAACATTGGAAGCCTGTAATTCTTTTTAAAAATCGAAATGTGATTCCAAAATCATTCGGAAAGAGACAGCGTATATTTTCGCTCATCGGGTTTCATATTAACTAAAAATTTGTTATTGATAAGCGCACATTTGTAGACCGTTTCATTTTCTGCCGATCTAAGAGTTGCAATACCTGGTTTGAAATTGCCCTGAATTGTTACTTCAAGTGTAAGCGGTTGTTCAAAAATTGAATTATCAAGGTCATCACATATTTTCAATTCGTAATCAGTTTGCAATTCACTTTTGGAAATGAGTTGATATTCAAAATAAAAATTATTCTTTTCCTGAATATAGCAGGCTACGTCATCCATATTTCCTACCCAAACGTCAGATTCCTGCAGCATCTCCAAATCTTTTATAAACTCATCCCATTTATACCATCCGGCGTAATCCGGGAGGTCTATATTGTGATACATAAAAATTATCCAGGCCCCCTGGTCGATTGCATTCAACAAAACCGGACGAATTTCGGCATTATTCTGAAAATAATTATCGACATCATTTGCAATTGGCAACGCTGGTAGTGCGTACCAATCAACCGGTTCAGTCACCTCCCCGGAACACATATACAATTTTTTGGGATTAAGTTCTATCGATCGCGAGCAAATCCATCCCGCCGCCTGATTTGCCTGACGCGTACTTTCCTTGCTACATTTTCCATAAGGATAGCCGTACGCTTTCGGCTTCAATCCCCAATCTTGCATTAAATCATAGCATTGTTTAAACAATACATATGCATCGTCGTATGATTTTTCATCATAATTATCGTGTAAATGGCCGTGCCCAAAGAAATGAATATCATTGGGAACCAGTTCCGTTCGCATGGATGGCAACCAATGAGCGCAATCTTCACGCAGGTAAACCCAGGAACTCAATTCAAACGCCAGACTCATTTTCCGTTTAATGATTTCATGAGCAACCTTTTCAAGCCTTCTTTGATAATCCGGATCGTACGCATGTGTTCCCCATGCTGCATCATAGGTCAGAGAAACAGCAGCCGCTTTATCTTCGAACCACTTTTTAACATTTATGGAAAGACCATCATTCATAGTCTCTTTTTGCAGGGGAGTTCTTGTCTCACAACTTATGAATCCAACAAATATTACAAGTATAAAAATTCCTTTTAATTTTAACTTACAGATTTTGCTAGCCATAGTTTTCTCACTAATAAAGGTCACTCGAACTATCAAACGCATTAAAATTAATTTGTAGACAGTAGTATATATCTCCGGATAACAGAAAATGAATCATTTCTATTGCAGGATGATTTTTTACGCCTGATAAATAACCAATCATATCACTAGCTTCATTTGCTTTATTTTTTTGTTGGCTCCTTTCAATATGAATTATTGAATAATTATGCTTTGCGGATGTTCTTTCCGAATGTCAAAGTGATCGCAAACTTGAAAATGCAACTATTTCTATTTGAAAATTTAACTCGTGATTCGAATAATCCTTACGATTAGATCACTCTTCCATATTAATCGTACAATTTCAAAAATACATAAAAAAAGCCTTCGGCATGGTTATGCATCCATAAACCAAAGACGTTATAACAAAAAACGGGAAAAAATGTAATTCTATTGGGTCAAATATAAATTAAATTTTTGAAATTAGCAAATGCAATTTATCGTCAATAGTGACGCAATAACTGACTCATCTGCGCACCATCAGCCACACGACTCATTCAGGTAATTACCATAAATTCGAACTTAGGAAATTAACATACAGAATAAAGTTCATATTTAGATTAAAATTTTTTCACAGATATAGCGTATATTATTTGGTCATAAATTCAAACATCGGCGTCCATGCCTCTTCGGGTGGATTCTCAATGTTTTGCCGGCAACGATTGGAATAAAGTCGAGCAGGCCCATCATTGGGAAAATCATCCAGGATACGTGTGAATAAAGCCAGCGCTTGTTCCCATTTACGTGATCGAAACAACTGTAGTGCATTGGTGTAATTTACAATCAAACTTTCATGTTCCCGGGGAGTCAATGAACAATCGCTCATTAGTTCAAATATTCGAACCGGCTTCTTTTTTCCCTTCACGCAGACATTGTCCAATTCACGAGCGACAAATCGGTCTTTCACCTGATTAAACGTTGACTCGCTAATAATAATCGACGTTCCATAAAATTTATTAGCCCCCTCCAGGCGTGCGCCAAGATTCACTTCATCACCGATGACAGTGTAGTCAAACAACTGCACCGAGCCAAGGTTGCCCACAATAACTTTCCCGGTGTTAATTCCGATCCCGATATTAAATCCATCTTTATTTTCAATCGCCCACTGTTGACGCAATTTTGCCAAACTGCGCATCATATCCAGCGCGGTGTGGCATGCACGTTCTGCATGATTTTCATAATAGTAGGGCGCGCCGAATAGTGCCATAATTTCATCGCCGACAAATTTATCCAGTGTGCCTTCATGTTTAAATATAACATCTACCATCGCGCTCAAGTACTCAGAGAGTTGTGTGACAACCTCCTCCGGTGCATATTTTTCGCAATAGCTGGTAAATGACCGAATGTCTGAAAATAACACTGTTAGTGTTTTACGTTCTCCACCAAATTGAGGAAGTTTTCCGGAGTTAAGCATCGTATCAACGACGCTGCGGGAGATATATTGTTGAAACGTTCGTCGATAAAAGCCCTTTTGCCGATATTCTGTAATCAAGCGGTGCACCAGGTGTAGTACAAAACTTAACGTTAAAGCAATTGCCGGTGAAACAATCATAATAAGCGTGTTGTAATGGACAAATAGATACATTGCAGTCGCAAGCAATAAGCTGAAGAGTGTTATCCATCCAATCAAACTGACCAACGGTTTGAAAAAGCGCGAACAGCAACCGACAATCAGACTGAGTAATATTACCAGGATAACTTGAATTGAAGCATGCACCTGCCGAATGAATGCCCGATCCAACAACATTTGCAGTGCATTTGCATGAACTTCCACACCCGGCGTTTTCCGTTTTTCATCATTGAAATAAAAAAATGGCGTGAACTTGTTATCCTGCAATTCATCCGTAGTTGCCCCGACAAACACAATTTTATTTCTAAAAGTACCATCAAGTTTGTGAATTTCAAAAATATCCGTGTCTTCATCATCGGGCAAATCAAAGTCAGCATCATCAAGAATGTTCGCAATTGAGTAGGTAGGGAAAAAACCGGCAGGCCCGTAATAATTAATCAGCATCGAATTCTGTTGATAAATGGGTATCATTACATCAGCGCAGTTAACTCGCCTGCCTTGGATATCGATGTCGCATTGGCAGGAATCCGACTTTAGTCGCCTGTACGCTTCCATGCTCAGCGGCAAATAAGTAGCGCCGCCCAATGTTTGATATAGCGAGTAACGGCGTAGAAAACCGTCCGTATCATGACCGATATTGGCATAGGCCCATGTAGAATTTTTATTCAGCAATGAAGGTATCGGCGGTTGCGCGTACCGATGAATAGTTCCGGATGAATGTCGTTCCAATACAATTTTACCGGCGAAAATCACATCCATTCCGCAGGCAACGGCCACTGCCAGCACGCTATCCTGGGCCGGCTGGGAAAGCGATTTTTCGGTAAATTCAATATCGAAAATAACCATGCGTGCGCCAGCTTCATGTAAATTTTGAATAGCTTCAGCAAAATAGGTGCGCGGGAATGGCCATTTATGCTGCAAACTAACAAACGATGCATCATCAACCGCAACAATAACAATAGGTGATTCGGCAATGCTACGTTGACCGCGCAATCGGAACATCATGTCCAATACCTTCAATTCGGCATGCTCCGTCAGCCCAATAGCGGACACTATAATTGTGCATACCGCGGCAGATAGTGAAAGCAAAAACACGGCAACCCAGGATTTTCGAAACATGAAATTTTACTCCGGATAACGATTGTACTATCATGCAACTTATTTACCGATACTATCGTCATTATTGCTAACGACTTTATGGATAAGGTAAGACGGATGACATAATTTTTAAGGGGATAAAATGAAATCGCTTGATTTTTAGCGTTTTTTTCGTTATTGTTAGAACAAATGTTAACAGCAGTTTACTTAATTGAACAATAATTTCCGAATCGATGGATGTGATTTTTCTATGATTAAACATGTGTTATTTGATTTGGGTGGTGTGTTGGTGAATTTAAATTATGAGGCGTTCTTTAAATCACTGGCAGAATTATTTCATATATCTGTGGATGAGTTAGCCCGTCATAAAGGAAATGAACTTCATTTCGAATACATGCGCGGGATGATGGATGGGAAGACATATGTCGACAAAATTGCCCGGCTTTACAACCATGAAATTAAACTGACAAAATTTTTACCGGCATGGGTTCGGATCATCGACGGACAGAAAGACGACGTTGCGAAAATTGTGTTTCAACTACAGCCGAATGTTTCGCTTTCATTGTTATCAAATACCGATCCATGGCACTATGAATATTGCATGCGGGAGTATCCGGTAATGCTGGCATTTTCACGTTTTTTTCTGTCATTCCAGTATAAGTTTATGAAACCGGATGCAGCATTCTATCAAGCTGTAAACGATAAGTTGGCTGTAAAACCAGACGAGTGCGTTTTTATTGATGATACATTGGAAAATATCGAAAGTGCCCGTAACTTTGGTTGGTACGGAATTCATTTCCAGTCAGCGGAACAACTTGGGCGGGAATTAGTCAAACTAAAGCTTATGTAGGTTTTTTGGATTGTAGCGAAAGTATGCTGGCCTTTCGTTTTGGCTCATTAGATGTGGCCGCATCTTTCTTCGATTCGGTCGATTCCGATTGGCGAGACGGTTGAGATGGTGTAACAACCGCTTCGATGCGGATCGGAATACTGTTCATTGTAAAATCTGCGCCGCGAATTTGTTCATTATCAAGAATCCATACAAATACTTCAAGCGGAATTTTCAGCATCAGAAAGGTGACTTGCCACCATCCTTTTTTCATATCCGGAACGATTTTTTCAACCCGGGCAAAGAAAGCTGGTTTTTCCTGTACATGAACAAGAACGACATCATTCTCAACTATGGATTTTTTGTTTTCGGTCAACATAATGCATTTCTTCGGCTAAATTTTGGAAAAGATACAAAAAAATAATCTAAGAAACAAGTGAAAATATTGTCAGGAGTGGCTTATGCCCCATTCACTATCGAGATTATTGATATTGGGCTTGTTGGCAATTGTTTTGATGACTATCACGCTTGGCTGTTCAGGTGATACAGGTGATAATAGTTACTCAACAGACTCAGCAAGCGGTATAGAAAAATATTGTTATACAATTCCTGAGGCATATTGGCCCAAAATTAGCGTTCTGGGTTCATTTTCATCAATTATTATTTTTGTTGCACTTACATTTGGTGTTGTTATATATGTAATCGGTTATTATGCAGGTGCACGTCTGAATAAACCTAAAATTTTGGGCGCTATTACCATGGCAACCCTGGTAGGTCTGCTTGGTCGTTCCGTTGAGGCTTATGCACGTTATTGGTTGTATTACTGGTTAGAACAAGCGATTCATAAGCCTGTTCTTTCGGCAATTGTCGTAGATGTTTTCGTTTACACAATTTGGATCACTTTTATTGCAGGCATCAGTGTGCATGTATACGAAACATTCGTAGTAACCGCAAAAGAAGCACATCCAATGTGATGCTCATATTTGTGCAAATTCGGTGGCGTAAAGCTGGGATTCTATGGTTTCAATTGAATATGTATCTGTGGCATCATTAGCAAGTATTTCCAAATTAAGAAATGACTATCTCAATACCCTACCTGAATCGCAAGAGTTATTCCTGGAATTATTTGTACAGACCGGTAATGTAACCATAATTAACATAAATCAGCAGCCGGTCGGTTATTTTATCTACACTCACAATAATATGTTGGTTGAATATCATATCATTGAAGACAAAATAAAACTCATCGATACGATATTCAAGGATATTGTTAAAAAATTTAATATAAAAAGTGCATACTGCAAATCGTTTGATTTTAATTTGCTTTCCTGCTGTGCCGATATTCAAAAACGCGTTGTCGCGCTTGGCATAAATTTTCGGGAGTACCATCGGCAAGATGTTGAACTACCGGATAAAAATATATCGGTGCGGTTAGCAACGGAAAACGACTACGATCATATCGTGGCTATTAATGAAGAAATTTTCGACACGAATGATGAAATTTTGGAAGTCATCCAACACCAAAATATGCTGATATTTGAAGACAGTAATACAATAGTAGGCTTTGGAATTTTTCAGCGTGTGATCAATAACCGTCCTGAATTTGACATTGGAATGTTGGTGGATAATAAATATCGCAGTCAAGGGATGGGAACTTTTATTATCCAATATTTGGCCGACTATTGCCAACAACGCGGCTGGAGACCAACGTGCGGTTGTTCGATTGAAAATATTGCTTCCCGGAAATGTTTGGAAAAGGCTGGTTTTATTGGACGATACCGCACATTGGAGTTTGTTTTCTAACAGGGTGTGATATTTTAACGCGGCGCTCGCTTCATGCAGCTAATCTATCTTTACAGCTATTTTTTACTTCTTACTATCCTATGAAACCAGACATTTATTCGCTCCGTACACCCTGAATATTTCGTATTCTTTTTTTATGCTGATACCGGTTTCCGTCTCTCATTTTTTTTTTAACCATAACTATTAACAAAATATGAAATCAGAAAAAGAAAAAATGCTTGCGGGCGAATTATACAACGCTTCAGATCCATTGCTGTCAGTTGAACGTCATAAAGCCCGTATGCTTATAAAAAAATTCAACGATTCAAGCAACAATGATAAATTATTACGCACACAAATTCTGAGAGAATTATTCGGTTCCATTGGTGATAATTTGGAAATTGAGCCACCATTCTTTTGTGATTATGGCTACAATATTAGCATCGGTAATAATGTTTTTTTCAATTTCAACTGCATAGTTTTAGATGTTTCGTATGTCGCTATCGGCGATTATACAATGCTTGGACCAAATGTACAGATTTATACTGCGACACATCCAATGGATTGGCAAACACGGGCAACAATGCTCGAATACGCAAAGCCTGTTTCGATTGGTGCCCACGTTTGGATCGGTGGAAGTGCAGTAATCTGCCCCGGCGTTTCTATTGGAGATAAGGCTGTCGTTGGCGCGGGCAGCGTCGTCACAAAAGACATTCCCTCAAATGTATTTGCTGCGGGAAATCCCTGCAAAATTATTCGTGAACTGGACATTTAATTACATCTCACCTGAAATAGTCCGATATAAATTTATAACGAACTAGCAATTTCGGCAACAATTTAAAGCAATGCTTGCTGGCAAGGAGCAGCTAACGTATGGAATTTATTTCAGCCATTGAACCAGCCACTGAACTATCTGACAATGATTTACTATTCGTAATTCAGGGGAAAAAAATACTCGTTGAAACAGGGGAATCCGGTATCCAAATCCCGCTGTTCAAACGTATTAAAAGTAGAGTTATATCGGAACATCTCCACTATCTTGGAAGCTTAGGTTCACAACACTGTTACGCACAAGCAATGCAATCCGAGACTATCGATTGCGATCAACTTCAGCTTTTGGAACTGCGCTCATTATTTGATTCGTTACCCGAAAACTTGTTCTGGATTGCTGCCCGGGCAATGCATATTATTCAATGGGATTTAGCAAGCGGTTATTGTAGTGTATGTGGTTCTGTCACAACCCGTAAAACGGACGAGCGAGCCAAAGTATGCCTGGCATGCGGTCAACTTTTTTATCCGCACATTTCGCCAGCCATTATCGTGGCGATACTTCGTGATCGTGAACTACTGTTGGTGAATCATGTGCGCTCACCCGAGCATTTGTATACACTGGTTGCCGGATTTGTCGAACCGGGCGAAACGCTCGAGGAGTGTGTGATTCGGGAAGCCCAGGAAGAAGTCGGCATCGTTGTGGGGAACATTCGATATTTTGGAAGTCAACCCTGGGCATTTTCAAATTCGCTTATGATTGGTTTTATTGCTGATTATAAAGGTGGTGACTTGCAACTTCAGAAGTCGGAAATTCGGGACGCCAACTGGTATTTTGCAGACAACCTGCCCCACGTTACCGGCAGTTACGACACCAGGGGACAGTGCAGCATTGCCTGGCATCTAATAAGCTGGTATCGGAGCGCCTATGGTTAAAAATGATCCCGTGATAAAAGAGATTGTGTCGACTGAACAACTTCTTGAAAGCGTTTCTGTCTTGCAGAATTCATTTGAAACTGTCGCCCGGCTTTATAAATTAACGGAGCAAAATTGTCCGACCAATGCAGCGTTCATTACGGCGGAAAAACTTATTTCACTGAAGCAAAAACCTGTGATCATGTTTGGCCTGTACGAAAATTCCCGGCAAATCGGATTTGTTGCGCTCGAAAAATCCACTTCAAAAAATCATGTATACTATCTTGAAAAATTAGCTGTACTACCGGAGTATCGACATCGAGGTTACGGTAACTTACTGATGGATCATTGTGTTAACTACGTTCGCGATCACGCGGGTGAAAAAATTTCAATCGGAATTATTTTTGAACATCAACTTTTGAAAAAATGGTATGAAAACTATGGTTTTGTAAGCACAGGTTTAAAATCGTTTAAACATCTTCCGTTTACGGTATGTTTTATGGAAAAAACTATTGAACCCTAACACTATAATTTTTATCTCAGTTTAAATTTCAATAATGCATTTGTCTGTCCCAATATTTAAATATTTAATACATTAATACAAAAAATTACAATTTAGTGGTTGACATATATAATTTAAATTGATATGTTATATTCTTCTGCCGATAATAATCGTATAGGAAGTTTCAAGTTTTAAATCCTCATACTTTTTATGTGATAATCTTTCGATCACAAAAATAATTCAACAAATATCACACCCAGTAAGTCAACTATTTGTTAAATCAATACAAACCTCAGGAGGTATGTTGTGAAAAAAGCGTTACAGAAACTGTTTTTCCAGGTAATTGGATTAGGCTCTCTCATTTGGTTCCTTGTTCGTGTCATTCCGAAGCCGAGTCGGGCAGCATATCCATGTATGCGGGCAAGCTTTCCGGTTGCTTCAGCCTTTGTGCTGTACATTGCCGGATTATTATCTTCACTTGTCGCCTTTAAAAAAGCAAAAAAATATTTGTATGAATCCAAATACATTTTATTTTCAATAGCACTTATCATCGGAATTTCACTTGGCTTAGCCACGTACTTAAAAACAGATAAGCGCGCCTATGCGCTTGTCGATACTACTCCTGATGGCCCAAATAATCCAATGGGTGAAGGAAAAGGGATTTTCCCCGGACGCGTTGTGTGGATTTACAATCCCGATGTGACCAATGAAAATTGCAATAATACATGGGGTGATTATTGGTACATGGATTCTAATTGTGACCAGGAAATCGTCGACCAAATGGTATCCGAAGGCCTTCAAACGATGACCGGCACGACAACAGATGCCGACGCCTGGGACGCCATCTTCCACTATTACAACAAAACGCACAATCGAGGCGATGTTGACTATACGGCTGGGGAAAAAATCGTTATTAAAATCAACCTTAATGGTCTTGGTAACTGGACAAACAGGGCAGCTAATATTAATACATCACCGCAGCTTTCGTTTACCATTTTAAAACAACTGATTGATGTTGCGGGAGTGGCGCAAGCCGACATTAGCATTGGTGATCCCAACATTGATTTTGATACTCCCCATTGGGATAAATGCCATCCTGTTTACCCGAATGTGCACTATTGGGGTACAAGTTCCGGACGGACAGTTATAAATAACGCTGCAAACAGAACAGCGTCGAAGGTTCTGATCGCCAGCGATGGTTCATCGAGCGCATATCTTCCTCAAGCCTATATAGATGCGACATATTTAATCAATCTCCCGGTGTTCAAAAAACATCATCGTGCAGGAATATCGTTGACATCAAAAAATCATTTCGGTACACTTACAGGCGCTACAAACAGTGTCATGAATGATTGGCATTTTAGTCTGCCCGCTCCCTTAGGTGGTGGAAATGTAACAAATGATCAATACGGTGTTTACCGCTGCTTTGTGGACATTATGGGGCACAAGGATTTAGGCGCAAAAACAATTTTGTATCTGGTTGATGGTATTTGGGGATCAATTAACTGGGGACATCCCGCAATTAAATGGCGAATGGCGCCTTTCAATAATGATTGGCCATCTTCCCTGTTCTTCTCGCAAGATCCGGTTGCAATCCAGTCGGTTGGCTTCGATTTCCTATTTCATGAATTCGATCAAAACCATCCGACCGAGGGAGCGTATGATCCTCGCGATGATCATGGGCCATTCTCACATTATGGAGGCTCAGACGACTTTTTGCATCAGGCCGCTGATCCTGCAAATTGGCCGGATGGATTTACCTACGATCCTGAAAATGACGGGAATCCACTACAAGGCATGGGTACCCATGAACACTGGAATAATGCAACTGAGATGAAATATTCACGGAATCTCGGTTTGGATAAAGGAATTGAACTTGTCAAAAATTTTACAACTGCTGTTGAAAAATATGATAATTCTGCTGACGTAGCGAAAGCATTTCGTCTGAACCAAAATTTCCCAAATCCGTTCAATCCGAGCACGCAAATTTCGTATCATTTAAAGAGTAATTCACATGTCACATTGACGATATTCAATATGACCGGGCAGGAAATTCGAACGCTTGCCGATGAGCAACAAGCGGCAGGTGCGCATATAAAAATGTGGGACGGTTTGATGGCAAACGGTGTTCAGGCCCCATCCGGTGAGTATATTTATCGTTTAATTGCCAAGAATGATGCGGGGATGCTCCAACAGGCAAAGAAGATGATTCTGCGCAAATAAGTGCCTTAACTTCGGCTGTTGCCAGCATCTCTATAGAATTTAATATAAAAAACATGGCTTGCATGCAGAAATTCACCTTATTTAGGCCATGTTTGTGTTCAATCATGATTTTAATTCCAGGGAAATAATGATGACAAAAAATATTCTTCAATCTTTTATCTTATTGATCGGTCTTATACTTTTTTCAGCAACATGTGACAATTCCACCGATCCCACACCGGCGCCGGGTAACATAGGCGGCACGGTTTCGCAAATTACATCCACCGGGGAAATAGTGATTTCTCCGGCATATATTTTTTCTGATAATAAATTACTAACGACAACAGATCAGACTGGCAATTATTCCATTCAATCACTCGATGAGGGAACATACAAGCTTACCTGTTCATCATTATATTTTCGTGACACGACTATGAGCGTTACTGTAAAAGGCGGCAAAACGGTAACTCAGGATTTCCATCTTACTCCTGATTCCACGCTTGCCGAAGTGTATGGCGAATTCGAGGATATGACACTTTATAATGATGTAATAAAAATTGATCCGTTGATAAAAGACTGGAGTGCGGAAGATGTTTTTTCGCAGGTAACAGGGGCAACATTGCAATCCAAATGGCTAATGCAGGAGCTTCCGGACAGAATCATTTCGTTGAATGATGATGTTGTGGCCTATTGCGATGGTTTCGGCCAATTTTTCTTTCGCATGCAAATCGGAACATATCCGATTACGGGTTCCTGTGAAGGTTACAATGACAATATTCAGGTATTGAAGGTTGTTCCCAACACCAAGAATTATGTGAACTTCTTTCTTGAACGCCAATAATCTCATTTCAATTATTAATGACTCTGTTGATAAACTAAATCAACAGAATTATTAATTGTATTGAAGCACCCGGAGAATGGCACTCATAATAAACTTTGAAGGTCATCGATTTGCAATTTTAAACAGACTTCCGTAGTTTTGGAAACGTCGGAAGTCTGTCCACACTGTAAATTACGCTATTCCGGCGCCACACACACTTATTACTGCTTTACTTTTTTCGGCAAATCATACAAATGATCCAACGCACGTTCGATCGTGCGGTCATCCGTACAATAGGCAATGCGGAAGTAACCAGGTCTGCCAAATCCACGCCCCGGTACCAACAGTACACGGTTTTCTTTGGCGACATTGATGAATTCAATTTCATCGTCTGACGGACATTTTGGGAAGAAATAGAAAGTACCTTCAGGTTTATACACATCGTAGCCTGCCTCAACCAATGCCTGGTAAATGCGATCACGCTTGCGTTCGTAATAGCTAACTTTTACATGGGCATAGAGTAATTTCCCGACTGCCATTTGCATCACTGCCGGCGCATTAATAAAGCCTAAAATCCGGTTGGAGAAAATCAGGCCGTTCATCGTTTTTTTGATGTCCGTCATTTTGGGATTAGCCGCGATATATCCGATCCGATCGCCGGGAATGCTCAGTGATTTTGACCAGGAATACCCAAAAAAGCTGTTATCATACTTCGCACATACGGAAGGCGCCCGAACACGGTCATAGACAATATCACGATATGGTTCGTCGGAAATCAGATAAATATCGTGACGGAACTGTTTCTGTTTCTGATTTAATAAATCAACGAATTGATTAAGCCGCTCATCTGAATATAGACGTCCGGAGGGATTGTTGGGTGAATTTATAATTATAGCTTTTGTTTTTTCGGTGATTTTCCGATCAATCTCTTCCAGGTCCAAATCAAAGTCAGTTGTTGTCTCGGCAATGACAACCACACCCTGATGATTCTGAATGTAAAATACATATTCCGCGAAAAAAGGTGCCAAAATAATTACCTCATCGCCGGGATTGAGAATAGTTTTAAGAATCACATTCAAACCACCACCCACCCCAATGGTCATGACGATATGTTCAGCTTCGGTTTCCAGAATTTGATTTTTGGTCAGGTAGTGAGCAACCTTTCTGCGGACGTCTTCAAATCCCGCATTGCTCATGTAACGATGACGTCCGGATGAGGTATTCACGGATAAAGTCGCCAGGACTTCAAAAAACTTATCCGGTGGCTCGATCAGGGGATTGCCAAGTGTTAAATCATAGACATTTTCCACACCGTATTTCCGCTTCATTTCCTGCCCAACATCAAACATGCGGCGAATCCATGAACTGCGTTCCATGGCTTCCGTTATGTATTGGGAAATCATACAGGCCTCCTGTTTTCAATATATAACCAGGTTGTTATGCTTGATGGATGATTGCGGAGTTGTGATGGAATTTATGGAATTACAAATAAATAGTTACATTTTTAAATATATTCATTTAAGCATTCAGCACAGCAAATCCGTTTTAGTTTTGAGCATTATTAATTGAAGTAATCGCTTTTACATTCAATTCTGCAGTTCACCGTGATAGATTACAATAATAAATTCAATACAAAAATGCAACTACTATTCTTACTTATTTTCATAAATTAATAAAATTATATTTTGCATTTTCATAGAAATGCCGAATAATACTAATTATTAATTTCTAATCGATCGCTCCGATATTAATGTGTAAAGTGTTTGACAGTTACCTGATTTTTTCATATATTGGAATTCACTTTTCTGAATCTGAAAGGACTGCATCATGACCCAAAAAATACGAGTCGGTCTACTTTTTGGCGGGAAGTCTGCTGAGCATGAAGTATCGTTGCAATCAGCAAAAAATGTATACGAGGCACTGGACAAAACGAAATATGACGTAGTGCTATTGGGCATTGATAAAAGCGGACACTGGCACGTGAATGACGCATCTCAATATTTGTTGAATGCTGACAACCCAAAATTGATAGCCCTCAACGCTGGCCAAAAATCAGTCGCATTAGTCGCCGGCGATCGCCAGGACCAACTGATTGAATTAAATCAGCACGGTCGCATTGACCCGGTAGATGTTGTATTTCCAATTCTGCACGGCACGTATGGTGAAGATGGTACGGTGCAGGGCTTGCTGAAACTGGCAGATATACCGTTTGTTGGTGCGGGCGTGTTAGGTTCGGCAGTGGGCATGGATAAAGATGTAATGAAACGCCTGCTGCGAGACGCCGGCATCCCGATCGCCGATTTTCTTGTATTTAACCAGCGCGAGCGTAACCACATCAATTTTGCTGATGTTGTGGATCGGCTCGGACTTCCTTTCTTTGTGAAGCCGGCAAATTTAGGTTCATCGGTAGGTATCAATAAAGTGAAAGATGAATCCCAATTCACTGCCGCCATTGATGATGCGTTTAAGTACGACACTAAAATTTTAATTGAAGAAAATATAAACGGACGGGAAATTGAATGCTCTGTATTAGGAAATGATAATCCGATTGCATCTGTTCCCGGTGAAGTGCTTCCACATCACGATTTTTATTCATACGAAGCAAAATATATTGATGAGAATGGCGCTGGCCTGGTTATTCCTGCAGAATTGCCGGATCATTTGGTAAAAGAAGTACAGTCACTGGCAGTGCAAACATTTAAAGTACTGTGCTGTGAGGGTATGGCCCGAGTCGACCTGTTTTTAACAAAAGATGAAAAACTACTCATAAATGAAATCAACACGATTCCCGGTTTTACTAAAATCAGCATGTACCCAAAACTGTGGAGTGTGAGTGGCATCCCATACGTTGAGCTCATTGACCGCTTGATTCAGTTAGCAATCGAACGGCATGAACGGGAAAAGAAGTTGGAAACGTCGTTTCCGTTATGATATGGATAAAACGTAAAATTACCTTAAAAAAGATGACGTGTGTGACTACATCATCCGGAATCGCGGATGTCCTGCACGGTGGACGGCGGTTTAATTTTTAGGGCAGAA
>JAFGDW010000248.1 GCA_016931935.1 Candidatus Zhuqueibacterota bacterium
ATGAAGCTTGACAAGACTTTTGATACAGCCCCTTAGTCAATGAGAAATTCTGTTGAATGTATTGTGCCTACGATTTGATACACACTCGTTATTTATAGATTCAAATGCATTATATAAAAGAATTCCCGAAAAATCAATGTCTATTTAATGTTTGTAATATTCTCCAACCGAAAAATTTAGAAATGCCTTCAATACTTGACAAGCATTTTCTCATGAAAAGTGTAAAACCAACATTCACGCTCAACTTTACCATCATATGTATTTTACTGACATTGGTGGACGCACAGATGCTATTCCGCCCTGTACTCCTGATTTTTGGCTGAAATATTATAGTATGTATTGGTAAATGTTTGACCTGCTTCGGTTGTGAATTGTGCAATCAATTTATGGGCTGCAGGAAATGAATTTGTATCAGCAGTAAGAATAATGGTACTATATCCGGATAAAAAACCATCATATATCCCTTGCGTATTGCCATAAGCCGTCTCAAGCAAATTGTTGGCGTCATCGTATATTTTATAGGTTATGGTTTGAAATCGCGGCGGAACATTATTTCCATGATAAACAACACTGATGGAGATACCTTTTCCCCGCGTATTGAGAAACGAATTTTGGAATTCATAGGGCAATGATTTTAGCCATATGTCCATTTTATTAACCTCTTTTGTTTGGTGCTGTGACGTTTGCCATTCATCCACTCTTACTTCGCCAAGTGTCAAACTTATTGCTTCCAGAGCAAATAATCGATGATAATCGAAACTAATCCAGCCATAGCCATTTTCGCCCCAGCCTGTTCCCCAGGAATTTTTTATAAGGAAACCGTCTTCATCGTAGCCGACAATTGCCACCGCATGGCCACTGTTTACCTGAAAACTGGTATCCACAAACGTCGCGGTCACACTACCATTCCTGATTCGATCGATAATATCCGGGTGGAGAAACTTGGCAAATTTTAAATTATATGTTTTATCATTATCAGTAATGGCAAGAAAATCGGATGGATCAATTTTGTGGTCACGAGTCGCTGGATGAAACGCCCAGTAGCGATCTTTCATTTCGTAGGAAACCGGAATGCATTTGGCGCTGCCGTCCAATCGGGATTTAATCCATTCGATATCCTTTGCCTCATCATTTGCCCGGTATGTGTAAATTTCCGGCCAAATTTTATAACTAAACAAGCGGCCGGATAGAATATCGAGCAGACTTGTTTTGCCCAAATCCTTTTTCATTTTTTCAAAATTACTATCACCCTTCTGCCAGATCACTGCATTAGGGTTATAGGGTTCCTGATCTTCTCGCACCGTGCCGCTGTATTGCAACGTTTCAATATACAGATGCAAAAATGCACCTTCCTGGTAATTACTCTCATTCATAAACACATCAGGGCGGGATTTTACCTGCGCATAGAGATATTGTTCACTCAAATCCGATGGAAAACCATTGAATGTTTCCAGTGCAGCGAGCAAAGCAAATGCAGTACACGTACCACGATTCGCCTGGTTCCGAACCGGGCTTTGATACATCCGATAATCAACTTTTATTTGTGGAGGAGCAACTCCAACAAGGCAAAGACACATAATAAGCTGAATGAGTATTTGTTTCATACCAGACTCCGGCAAGCTTGTGCAACTACATGAGACGACAATGGATTGGGACAAAAATATTGGGTGAATCAATTCGCTTAGTTAAAAGCATTAATTGAACATGTATTATAGTAAAAATACTATCGATCAATTCCAAACAAAAATAATGTCATTTTAGTAACTGAGAAATTATTTTCTGACATTTTTTGGCAGAAAATGTTAAAACATATTTTAGACAAGATTTCATGGATTCACAGGATTTGTATAATCTCTTCCTCTAAGAAATCCTGTTCATCCTGTTATCCTGTCTAATTTTTTTAATTCTGGTTTTTCCAGGTTAGGTTTTTTTAAAATCAATTGGTTGGTGATAAATTGAGTTTTCATCCTATAAAAAATGAAACTCTAAAGAGGCAGGGGAAATCTATTAAAATTCAACAGGTGAATTTTAACAAAATTTCAACTGGAAATAAGGACGCAAATTAATCTTTTCGTTTTATCTGCTCAATCTCTAATAAAACATCAAACAGATTAATTTCAGAACTTTCCAATACTTCCGCTGTTTGATGTTTGTGATGAGGGTATGTTATTATTTCTTTATGATGCTTTGCATTATTATATCGGAATATAAGTTCATACTTCATATCCATATAATGATATCGGTATTTTAATTTTGGTTGGATGTCAATATCCTTGACTTTAGTAAATTCAAGTATTGAATCATCATCAAAAATTATCGTGCCGCTAATATATCCTTGTTTATCATTATATATTTTTTTAATTAAAGAATAGGTTCGAATATTCCTGAAATACGAAATAGCATATTCAATTTCATTAAAATATTTCTCTATCATTCAAGTTCCGCCAACCTGTTTAAATTTTGGTTTAACATTTCAAAAAGCCCTGCCCAAATAATAAAATCTTCATTGTCACCTAATTCTCCTGAATCAAATTTTTGATAAAATTCTTTAGATGATAAATCGTATTTTCTTTCAAACTTTTTTAAATCAATTTGCAGATTAATGATCGCTTTTTTCAATTCAGATGTTTCATAATTTATAATTTGATTGGCAAATACTTCGTTATCCGAGTACTGGGCAATTATTTTTTTTAATTTCTTTTCAGTGTCTTTTTTTAAGTTTAGGCCTATTTCTATCATTTATATCTCCTTAAAAGTCTATATTCATCTAATAATTATTCGGTTTCTTTAAGGTGGAATGTTTTATTTATGTAGTAAATATATAACGATTCTCGATAAATGGCAAGGATTAATTAGGGGAATATTTAGTTCGACTCGTTATGTTCAGGAGCACTTGATGGCGAAGGCGAATAAAGCTTTCAGGTTTTATTGAATTTTCTTACCGAGAAAAAAAAATTATTGGCTTTACACTATATTAAGTGCATATATTGGAAATTGATTTCAGTAATACCAATAAATCCTTTTTCAAATATCAAAATTATTTAGCCACTGATTTATATGCCATGTCCAGTGTCATTAATATATCATTTAATTAAGGATGATAAACTGGGGATGTTCCATGGATATGAACCATAGCACAATAAATATTCGTGTAAAATCGGTGACTGTCTTTGTCTAAAATGAAGTCAACAATCTCACCCACATTCCGAATACCCACACGAGCGGCATACTACGCAACCACTTTCGTGCTCCATTGGGCCGCCGCAATCAGGGCAAGCGCCCGAACGCATGGTTAAATCGGAGACGTCCTCCCGGTTGAGATTCAGGTAGGTGCGAATAGCATTGGCAATGCTGTCAGCACAAGAGAGATTACGATCGGCACCGAAGCCGTAAGGTTTGTGACAGCTAATGCCCGACAGTTCGCGGATGATTTCCTCGGGCTTTATGTTATGTCGCCACGCTAGCGACACCAATCGGCCAATCGCCTCGGACTGACTGGCTGCACAGCCACCGGCTTTGCCCATTGTATTAAACAGTTCAAACAAACCGTTGTCATCCTCATTCAAGGTGACGTACAACGCGCCACAGCCGGTATTCATCTTCATTGTCTTGCCCTGCAATAATGTCGGGCGACGCTTTTTAGCCGGAACCGGAACAGTTATTGGAGCCGAAACTGCTGCTTGTCCGGATTGCTGTTTGCCTTTATTCAATACCTGCACATCACGGCTGCCATCGCGGTAAATAGTAACGCCCTTGCAACCCAGTTCGTGCGCCAGCACGTACACTTCTTTGACATCAGATACTGTTGCCTGATTGGGGAAATTCACTGTTTTGGACACAGCATTATCTGTGTATTTCTGGAATGCCGCCTGCATGCGGATATGCCAGTATGGTTTGATGTCGTGGGATGTAACAAACACATTTTTCACACTGTCCGGGATATCGTTATATTCCTGAATTGTACCGCTTTCGGCAATTTTTTCCATCAATCCGTCGCTGTAGAATCCTTCCCGACGGGCTGCTTGTTCAAACCTGGGCTGAACCGATAGCAATTTGTCATCATCCATGACATGCCTGACAAAACTAAGCGCGAACAAAGGCTCGACTCCGGATGAGCAATCGGCAATGATGCTCAACGTACCGGTGGGAGCAATTGTCGTGCGTGTGGCATTGCGGATTTTCTTGCCATTGGCGTAAATGCTTTTTTTGTAATTGGAAAATTCACCGCGCTT
The DNA here is from genome assembly GCA_016931935.1 of Candidatus Zhuqueibacterota bacterium. Lineage (GTDB taxonomy): Bacteria > Zhuqueibacterota > Zhuqueibacteria > Thermofontimicrobiales > Thiofontviventaceae > Thiofontivivens. Next base: position 4,233 of record JAFGDW010000248.1, read on the forward strand.
TTCGGCCAACTCCTGAGACATTTTCCGGGCTTCTTCATTTATGAAACTCATCACGGTTTCTGCGGTTTCTATTGCCTGCTCACTATCATAAGGGATGCCAAGATCGATAAGCATATCAGCGAATCCCATGACACCCAAACCAATTTTCCGATTAGCGCGTGTGAGTTTGGAAATGGCTTCGAGCGGATATTCGTTTTTATCAATTACGTTATCCAGGAAATGCACGGCCGTACGAATCGTAGATTTTAATTTATCATAATCGACTTTGCCGGCACGAATCATTTTCGACAGATTTATCGATCCCAAATTACAGCTTTCATACGGCAACAGTGGCTGTTCACCGCACGGGTTAGTGCTTTCCATGTCACCGATGGCTGGTGTCGGATTATCTTTATTAATGCGATCAACAAACACGATTCCCGGATCGCCGTTCTCCCAGGCGTGGGTAACAATTTTATCGAATACATCTTTCGCGCGCAACTGTCCAGCCACGGTTTTAGTACGGGGATTAATAAGATCGTAATTGGTATCTTTTTCCAACGCCAGCATAAATGCGTCCGTTAGTGCGACAGAGATATTAAAATTATTCAACTGCTGGTGATCGGATTTACAGGAGATAAACTCGACAATGTCGGGATGATCGACACGCAAAATCGCCATGTTAGCGCCACGTCGTGTACCACCCTGTTTGATGGCTTCGGTTGCTGCGTCAAATACTTTCAGGAATGATATTGGGCCGCTGGAAATCCCTTTTGTCGACTGAACAATATCGTTATTAGGACGAATTCGAGAAAACGAAAATCCGGTGCCGCCACCACTTTTGTGAATCAATGCCGTGTTTTTAATTGTTTCGAAAATGCTTTCCATTGTGTCATCAATCGGAAGCACAAAACAGGCGGAAAGTTGGCCAAGCTTGCGGCCGGCATTCATCAACGTGGGCGAATTTGGCAGAAATTCCAGATGACGCATTACGTGGTAAAATTCCTGCTCCAACGCATCAATATCCGCATTTTTGTCATAAGCAGTATCCGCAGAAGCGATAAATCGCGCAACCCGATGAAACATCTCATCCGGCGATTCAATCACCTTGCCCTGTTCGTCTTTTAGCAGATAGCGACGTTCCAGCACAGTCAGTGCATTTTCTGATAACGCTGGTTTTCCATTACCGCTTATAGATTTCTTAGGCAAAAGATTGGAAACCGCCTGTTTTGAATCGTGCGATTCCACCACATGTTTAATTTCCCGATCACTTTTCCCAGCTTGCACGTCCATAAACAGCTCCATAGTCTTGGATGTTGATTTGGCATCATCGAGTGAAAAGGTTGGCATAAGCAGGCCCCGTTGATTGTTGTTGGTTCCACGAATTTATTACGAATTGTCCCGGGTGAGAGTTTGTGAAGCGATTATAATATACGATGTATCCCCGTAATAATCAAGACAAAATTCTCAAAAAAATCGATATTTTGTGTTATTTGAGTTCTGTTAACACTACATATGGTTATTTTCCATAAACTTGTCTGTAGTGTTATCACAATGATATAATAATTTAACAGGATTTTCAAAAATTTTGAGAAACAGTCTAATATGTTATTTATCAGTTAACTTTGACCGATTAATTTGATTTTTTGTCATACAAGTTGCATGATTATTGCACATTGTAATTTAATTTTTTTCTTCCAAATCCTAAAAATTCAAATCGGTTTCCGGATTATTTTAACTTGACATTATGAATCTATCCTTGTATATTTCTGGCAACCCTCCACTCGGGTGGTAACAAATCTCACTTAGGAATGAGAATTAAATAACATAGTCTGCGTTCCTATTAATATTTTCAATAAGGTAACTATACGTAGGCTTGGCCATGTGTGATAAAATCCTAACATGCACTTTCATATATGCGAATTCAGATATCCCCTGTGTCCGTGCATGGAGATTCCTGCATGCTCCGAAGGCGCATCCGCCTATGGCGTGATTCGCAGGAATGACATACTTTTAATTTTGTAAATGTTGAACAACTTTTTTAATTCAGAATCCTTAGTTAAGGAGCTTTATTTTGAACACCGTAACGTGTCAAAGCTGCAATCATCATTATGAGAAATCCTTACTAACTTGTCCATTTTGTGGTACGCCAACCTTATTAAAATCTGGCACTGGATTTGAGTGGAAATCAGCAACAGAAGTACTTGGATTTCCGTTCATCCACATCGCATTCGGAAAAGACGCAAATGGCAAGCGACGCATTGCACGAGGGATTATTGCTATCGGGCAGTTTGGTATCGGTGTGATTTGCATCGCCCAAATTGGTATCGGTCTCCTATTTGGTTTTGGACAGGTTATGCTGGGATTTTCAGCAATTGCCCAGGTGGCAATCGCTGCCTACCTTGGGATCGGTCAACTGGCAACTGGCTATATAGCCATTGGTCAGTTAGCTTTTGGGTATTATGTGCTGGCTCAGGTAGGATATGGGAAATTCATATGGAGTACACAGTTTAAGGATTTCGAAGCGGTAGAGTTCTTCAAGGACTTAGCTCATCGAATCGGTTTTTAGCCCAAATTAACTCCTTCACAACTATGAATAAATAATTCCATTTTCTATTCTCCATGACATTCGTCTCACTTCTCACATCTGCCATCTCACGGTTAACCTACCAATACATAATCATCTCTCCGCGCCAATAGTTTGATTGGGGACGATTGTAAAATGATACGTACAGCAGTCGCATGACGAAGTGGGAATAATAGCGGCTTTCAATGCGGGAAATCAAAATATGTAAATCGCGTTCATAACGGCACATTAACGCACCGTATCGAAAGCGAAGTATGGGTGTAATAACCTGTCGTTCGTTGTAATACCCCGCCTGCACTCCGACATGCTTGAATGGAAAGTACGTAATATGCTCACCCATCGATTTATTTTCGGCATATTGCGTATAACTGAGTTGATATTTTGGGAGTGATACATGAAATCCACGTTCATCGAGACCACTATATAACTGCAGGTTTACTTTTTTGATATTAAAGCGGGCAAACACGCGCTCAACATTCCAACGGAGATAATTGATTTTCTGTTTCCGCAACTGTTGATTTGCATATCCGGCGGCGACACTTGCCACACCACCAGCAGCGGCGGCACCGATCATCAGACGTTGCTTTTCAATCGGCAACTGCTGACCGATTTCAGCTAACTGATCGATTGGTTCATAGCCGTTTATCGACCGGCGATCCACCATTCGAAATAACCGGCGGATATCCTGGAGTACGCGGTATTGATCGCGAAACCGTGGGTGCACGGGTGCTTTGTGATAACGTGCGTTAATGGCATTTACAAATTTTTGGTGAGTACTATCCAGTGGTATATTTTGAGGAGGTTCTGAAATATTTTTCGATTGTGCATTCGATTCACCATCGTGTGATTCGGATGATAACGTTTCAAGCATCCTGTTCTGATCAAACGGCTCTTCAGAATAGACCGGAATATGTCCCCCAAGAAGCAAGATTCCGAACAGCAGCAACCCGCCGAAGCATGGCCGCTTTGCCTGGGTCATATAATTCCTCGGATTTGTACAAGACTACAAATTCAGACATCAAACCGACGAACACTTGTGTGTCCATTTTCGATGTGTGCCTTCAAAACAAAATCAAACCGATTGAAACTGGTACATAACTCGAAATCGCGCTCCGGCGCCCATGACTTTCCCGGATCAAAAAATTTCTGTGCGCCATCCGATCGGCGAAGCCGATCGATAAAAACTTTATCATCAGGAACTGCCCCCTCCAGCAACATTTTGGCATATGTGGCCATCAATGTATCTTCCGCACTTTCGTTCACGCCGGCAATTCCCATTGCCACTAACGAAACCACGCGTGGATTTCGCTGTTGAATATAGCGCACAACAGCAGCAGCATTTACAAAACTTCCCGTGATCACTTCATCCGCCCGAACGGCATTGGCGATCCCCTGCGTGCCGGCACTGGTCGTATGCACAACCGTTTTTCCCGTAAAATCGACATCTTCTATTTGTGCCGGCGAATTACCAAAATCGAAACCCGGTTGAATAATTCCGCCGCGTTCGCCCATTAATACATAATCCTGATGTTGTCTTTTCAATTCATATGCAATTCGAATGTCGCCTACCGGATAAATAGCATTCGCGCCATTGTGGATGACATAACATTCGGTTGTAAATGCTCTGAAAACATCAATAATAACTGTTAATCCCCGAGCCTGTTTCGCTCCTTCAATCAGATGCAGTATTCGTATTTCCATCGCTGTTGTGTCTCCAATGCATGAACATCGTTGTCTGTCTCAAGGTTGAAAGATACAATCAAAATATTACAATTTCAAGAAATTTTTTAAGCGAGAATTTATCATCAACGTGCCATGCACTTTAGAAGTGCGTGGCGCGCCCTTTCTCTATAAGCAAAAAAGGGAGAGGCGAACCTCTCCCTGTAATTAATTAGATGCAATCTGGTGTTAACGCATTAGCGTCATTTTCATCGTCCTATGGAATTGATCACCATTCGCTCCCTGAGCAGTTAAATGATAGATATAAATACCAGACGTGACATTAACTCCCAAATTATTTTTACCATCCCATTCAATTGTCTGATGGCCGGTATTGAGAGTTCCGTTAAGTAATGTACGGACTTCCTGGCCGAGCAAATTGTAAACTCGCAATGTCACTCGCGCTGAGGCCGGAAGACTAAATGCAATCTCGGTGGTCGGATTAAACGGATTCGGATAATTTTGTTCAATACCAAATGTTGTTGGGAGTGCTGAAGCTGCTTCATCGATCGCCGTTGTCAAGGTTGACACGGTGATGTTAATATCACTCGCATTACTTAGCTCACCAACCGCAACCGCCTTAGCCGATGTTTCATCGAAACCGCCATAATAGCTTTCATCCAATTCCACACTAACGACTTCAATTTTATAATCACCGGGATTCAAACCACTGATAATGTAGGAGCCATCGACGTCACTCATAGTGCAGCCAGCAACGCCGGCTTCGGTGACAGCGTAAACCATCACGTCGCCAAGCTCTTCCTGTTCATCCGAAATGATAATTCCGGTAATGCTGTATGCGCCATCTGCCTGAGGAGCTAAATCGAAATTAATATTCTCGATGACTTGATCCTGTCGGATTTGAATAATTTTCGCAAATCGCCAGTGTCGAACGTCATCATAAAACTCACCAATATAGCCGCGCGCCCATGCTGCCACATAGTACGCTCCGGCTTTTAAATTGGTAAGTTTGTAGGAGCCATCTTCTTCAGTAACAGTCCAAACCGGAATTCCACGGCCCACTGGCATGGCAAGTACCCACGCGCCATGAATAGGCTCTGGACGGATATTGGTCACGTCTCCCATATCTTCTGTTACCATTCCGGCAATGACACCGTCACGGTTTTGTTTAATCGGCAGGACAAAATTAATATCAGTTGTCACTTTCGGTGAGGCAACATCAACCATTGTCGCATTCTGTCGGGATAATACACCATCGTAAAACATCGCAATGTGTCCGCGTGCATTTGCCCAAACAAGATATTTTCCATCGAGCAAACCGCTGATTTTATAGCTACCATCATCCAATGTATATGCATGCGCACTAAATGAAGAGTGAACTTGCTGTACTACAATTTTAGCATTTGCCAAAGGTTGATTGTCTTTATCAGATAATACCACACCGGAAATGGCGCCACCGGTTTCAAGTGTGAAATTAATGCGTCCCGTGAATGTAGAATCCTGCACCGGCACTAATTCCGCATCGCTACGAACGGCTGCTTCTTCATAATATTCCGGCAGGTAACCACGTGCGGATGAAGTCACAAGATATTTTCCGGCAATCATGTTTTCGATTGTAAAAACACCATCCGAATCGGTTTTGGCGCGATAGGCGCTAATTGTGTCAGTACGCCGAACTGCACAAAATGCTTCAACCAATGCATTGGCAATTGGTTCGCCGCTGATTTGATCGGTCACGAGCCCGGACATGACGCCGTGCTTTGCCAAATCGAAATTTATATCGTTAACATGCACACCACTGTCGACGCGGACATAAGTTGCAGACATGTAATCAGATGCATCTTTATAGTACTCGCCGGTGTAACCTTCAGCGTTTGCGGCAACAATGAAATTGCCCGCGTTTTGTAATTGCAGCACATATTCGCCATTGCGATTTGTACGCGTTTCGGTAACATATGCCCTGCCGGTTGCCGACCGCTGATCCAGCGTGTATACCTGTGCTCCACCAATTGGATCACCGGATTTTGCATCGATCACAATCCCGGTGATTGCCGTGGCCAGATTTAAACCAAAATTAATATCCGAAACTGTTTCGGGCTCATTCACTTCGATCATTTCCGCATCACGAGCACTCAGGACGTTATCAAAATATTCTCCGCTGTACCCGGGTTTATCCGCATGTACAATATAGGAGCCGGAAATCAATCCACCAATCTCATAGCTGCCATCTTCACCTGTGAGTGTATGAATTTTAATCGTCGGGTCCAGAACAAGATAAGCAACAACCTGTGCATTTTCCAATGGTGTACCGTCAAGCTCAGCCACGACCTCGCCAGCGATGGCACTGCCAGCGGAAAGTCCGACATTGACAGTCAGCGTTTCTGCTTCTGCAAGCGTAACCGGATTTGCATTAATATACTGTGTGGCATCATCATACCATTCGGGGATAAAACCACGCGCTTCCGTGCGAACTACGTAGACACCGGGAATTAACCGTCCCAAAACATAGTTTCCATCAGTATCGGTCATCACGGAGCGATGCCAGCGATATTTTCCAACCCGATAGGCGCTCACCTTTGCATTAGCAATCCCGCTTCCATCTTCATCACTGGTAACAATACCGGCAATGGCTGCATTTGGTTGCGGAGCAATAATCAGTCGTGACTCGGCGCGGAACGGCCGACCAGCGATTTCAGCAATAGCGACAACAACACCTTCACCATAATTTTTACCGGCGACAAGCACGCCCCGCTGATCAATCGTCGCCATGTTGTTTGGAAGCACAAGCCAGCGGACATGATCAATCTGAACATTCCGATTCGTTGACGTAACTGCAAAAGCAGTATATTTTAATGTATCGCCCGGTTGAGCAATTCGCTGTTGGGGGCGAATCATCAGTTCGATTTCCGGCCGTACGGAAGCACCAACCCAAACATCGGCTTCACCAATCACGGGTACGCCATCGATAGTTAGCGCAGCGACCACCTTTCCCCGACCCGGCAGACGTCCGCCAATCAAATAGCCGTCGTCGCTGATATCGCCCAACGTTTCGGGTACCAATTTCCAGCGGTATTCATCGAGCGGTACACGGCGAATCTCGCCATTATCGTTAAATAATTGAGCTCTGAATTGGATACCTTGACCTGCTTCCAGCCGAACACTATCCGGCATGATTACGATTTGGTTGGCCATTGCTGTTCCGGCAATTACAAACAAGAGCACCGCAGCAAGCAGCATGGGTTGTTTCAAATGTTTCATGGGTAATACCTCCTGAGTTGTTCAAAAAATTTTGTCACTTTACGGTTTTTAACTAATCCGACCGTCGGTACTAAATGCGCAACTCCCGATTGTTCAAAAAATATACCATTTGAAAAATGGTTACACCAAATTGCCACTAGTTTCTATTTTACTGAGAATTATATCGACTTCAATTTTGTAATGATAAATAGATGATGTACGAAACGGTACAGTTTGTTTGTACGGATGGGGGCAATTCTTAATTAATCGGTGATCAGGTTATCGGTGATCGGATGGTAATTTTTTTGGGATGAAGAGCCAAGTAGTAATTACTACACGTTTCGAATGAAAATAATTAAAATGATTATGTATGTAACTCAGCTATTTATGTTCAGAACCGAGGCCTGAGCTTGTCGAAGGCCGGACGTTACAGCAGACATAATTTCGTTGAATACCGAGAGACTGTTGCCTTCGACACCGTTCGTGTTCCGATGCATCGGAACGGTACGCCAGTGCGAGACGGCAGGCTCAGGCAACGGTTTAGCTGAAATATGTTCATAATCATTTAATTAAAATGATATTGGCATGAATAAAAAAATTACGGGAGTTGTTTGTAACCTTTTCAATTTATCGAAGTCTATAAATATGCAACACGAAAAAATAAACTTTCTCGCGCATGTGTTCGAATCAAAGGAGCTTCGGAATTTGGATTCAATTTCTGATCATGAATTAATGTCCGCCGTCAAAAATGGTGATGTGGATAAACTTGGTTTGCTGTTCGAGCGATACAAATCCAAACTTTACAATTTTTACGTAAAACAAATCCCGTTATCCCAAACATGTGAAGATTTGGTGCAGGACGTGTTTTTTCGCATGCTGAAATATCGCCATACCTATCGCGGCGATAGCAAATTTACCACGTGGATGTTCCGAATCGCCAGGAATGTCCTGATGGATCATTATCGGAAGCATAAACATGAAAGTGACGCAGAAGTAATTGAATCCAAATTAATTGCTGCAGACCCAAATCCGGAAGATTTGGCTCAACAGGACAATGAGGTCAGATTGTTAAGAAAGGCAATCCAACGGTTGCCTGCAAAAAACCGGCAGATTTTAATATTGAGTCGATACCACAATTTGACATACGCTGAAATTAGTGACATCATGAGTATTAAAATCGGTACAATTAAAGCGATCGTATTTCGCACCCTTAGAGAATTGGCTATCATTTATAAAGAATTGGAAGGTGTTCATCATGAAATGTAACACGATTCGTGAAAAATTTCCGGACTATTTGCAACAAGCATTATCATCCAAGGAACGAACAGAAGTCGAAACTCATCTCTCTCAATGTTCAGCATGCCATGCCGAATTCGATGAAGTAAAATCGACGTGGGAATTGATGGGTAGCATCCCGGATGATGAACCGAATCCGGCGCTTTCCGAGCGGTTTTATACAATGCTGGACGCATACAAACATGGTATGGCATCAACCCGTAACCAAAATTCCGGCCTTGAGAAAATAACAGCATGGCTGTCGCAGATTCCGTATGGCAAACCAGCCTTTCAATTTGGATTTGCAGTTGTCTGTATAATCATCGGGTTTCTGTTCGGACGACAAGCGAATTTCAAATCGGCGAGCACCAACGATATCACTGAACTCCGCAACGAAGTTACGGAAATGCGGACACTCATCAGCCTTTCGCTATTAGACCAACCGTCTTCCAGCGATCGGCTGAAAGGAATTAGCTGGAGCCAGCGCGTAACCACGCCAAATAAGTCATTGGTAACCGCCCTTTTGAACACACTAAATACCGATCCCAGCGTGAATGTTCGGCTTGAAGCCGTGGATGCGCTTTACATTTTTAGTAGCGATCCAGACATAAGGCAGGCGCTAATTAAATCGCTATCCAACCAATCATCACCTTTGGTACAAATTTCAATTATTAATGCGCTTGTTGAACTTCACGAACAGAAATCGCTGGACGCATTACGACGGTTGATTCACAACGAAAGCATCAATCCATCGGTTCAGCAAAAAGCCAAATGGGGTATAGATCAATTAAGCTAACAGGAGTCAATATGAAATCACATATAGTTTGGATTATTATCTTTCAATTATGTGCGGTTGCATTATTCGCGTCGTCAAAACACATCTACAAACAGGAAGACATCAAAAAATCACTCCCATTCAAGCAAAACACCACAGACCGGAAATTGGTAATTGATAATGTGAATGGCTTCATTCGTATCGCAGGTTATCATGGCAATTCAATCGAACTAACCATTCACAAAACGATTCGGGCAAAATCAGAATCCGCTGGCAAACAGGCCGAACAGGAAGTCAAACTTGATATTTCCGCTAACAATAATGCAGTCGAATTGTATGTCGATGGTCTGTTTCGCAGAGGCGATGGCCGTGTAAACTATCGCGGATGGGAATTCTACGGATATGAAGTCACCTACGATTTTGAAATCCAGGTTCCCATGGATGTTGATATCTGGGCCAAAACCATTAATGATGGTAAAATTGAAATCAAACAGGTGTCGGGTGATTTCGATGTGGAAAACATCAACGGCGGTATTCTAATGGAAAATATGTCAGGTTCAGGTAAAGCATATGCACTGAACAAAGGTGTAACTGTTTATTTTGATAGTAATCCTGAACATGAAAGCTATTTCGGCTCATTAAATGGGGATGTCCGGGTTTACTTCAAGAAACCTCTTTCCGCCGAATTTCGGTTGAAAACTTTCAACGGTAGCGTCTACTCCGATTTTGATGTACATTCCCTGACTCCGCGCGCCTTTAGTGAAATCGAAAAAGCCGGGAAAACAGTTTACAAAAGCGATTCATTCTTTGGAGTCGCTGCCGGAACCGGAGGACCGGAAATCGTGCTTGATGCATTTAACGGTGATATTTTTATTTTAGAACATTAACTCTTTATAAAGGAGAATTATTATGCGAACGTTGGTCAATATAATTGGTTTCATGGTCGTAATTTCCTTCATCACTGCAACCTCCCTGCTTTCTGTTGACAACTCGACCGACAAACTTGTTGTTCAATTCAGCAATCCGGATCAACCGGGATCAATTAAACTTGGTCTTGTCAATGGCGGCATCACCGTAACGGGCTATGATGGCAAAGACGTGATTGTGGAAGCTACCTCCCGTTCAAAATCGATTGAAAAAGAAAATGTCGAGAAAGATGCCAAAGGTATGTTTCGAATACCAATTTCTTCCACCGGCCTGGAAATTATAGAAGAAGATAATGAGATGGAAATAAACGTCGAGTCATGGAAGCGGACGATTGATGTAACGGTTAAAGCGCCGTTTAAAACCAACCTGGAATTAAATTGTGTAAACGCAGGCGACATTTACATCGAAAAAATTGACGGAGAAATTGATGTGGATAATACGAATGGAAAAATTACTCTGAACGATATTTCCGGCTCAGTCGTGGCGAATGCATTAAACAAGGATATTTTTGCCACATTGAATAAAGTAAATCCCGAAAAACCAATGTCCTTCAGCACACTTAACGGGGATATCGACGTTACGTTCCCCGCCAACATCAAAGCTTCAGTAAAGCTCAAATCAGACAATGGTGAAATTTACAGCGATTATGAAATTCAATTGGAAAAAAATGCAAAAAAAGTAATTGAAGAAAACAAACGTGGCAAAGGCGGTGCATATCATATTGAAATAGAGAAATGGATAAGCGGAACGATTAATGGTGGCGGTCAGGATATGTCATTCACTTCGTTCAACGGCGATATTTTTATTCGAAAGAATAAATAGTACATTAGTTGGCTTCATTCAACGCCCACGGATCGCATAGATTTTTATCAATAGAAATTTATGTGATCCGTGGGCGTTTTTGCCTGATACAGCGTTTCATAAATCTTTGCAGTGTTCGTGAATGTTATCTCCAAACAGTGAATGGCAAAGCCTTCATTTAGTATAATCGAAGGCTGAAATTTCATGGTTCGAAGGCATTCAGGTGGTCTGGTCGATCAACACACCTTGCTGCGAGCCGCCCCATTTTTTCAGTTGTGAAATTAAATCATCAATATCCTGATCCGTTAAACCTTCGGATTCATATTTATTAATTGCCTCCTGCATAAATGGCGGTTTTGCGCCTCCCATGCCGTTTCCACCAGGAGGCGGTCCTGCCGGCGGTTTCCCAAGTTTAAAGCCTGCATCTTCGATAATCGTACGCACTTCTTTTGAAGGGCCGATGCCTGAGGACTTCAATGCCTCCATTAATGATTTCTTTTCATCATCAGACATATTCGCCGGATCGTAATTGGATAAAATTTCCTGGAGCTGATCTTTTTGATCATCCGTAAGTTGTGCATTTTGGTTCGCTGCAAACTGCATATTCATTGCCTGCAACCCAGTGCTGCTGATTCCATCAATCATATCTTCTCCTTATTCTGGTTAAAATTGTCAAACAAGACACTCCCGCTAAGACGTTGAATTTCATATCATAAAGTAGCAGCTCCATAACTTGGGGCTATGAAATCATACAGAATATGAAATTTTAATCTGTAGGAAGTATTACAAAATATATCGGAATTTTTAATAAACTATAAATGGTGGCAATGGATTGTTTTATGGTTAAAATGCTCCATTTTGCAGGGTAAATCGATATTTGGATGGGGTTGTCTGGGCGAATCGCTTGAAAAATTTGACGAAATTGGTTGGATCGTTAAAACCATTTTCCAGAGCAATTTGTGTTACATTGATATTTGTATAAAGAAGTACGCGTTTGATTTCCATAAACAGTCGTTCTTCAATTATTTTTTTAGCATGTTTATCAGTAAACTTAAGTGTAAGTTGATTTAATTTTTTAGGAGTAATACACAGCATATCCGCATACTCTTTAACAGAGCGGCAGGATTGATAATTAGCATCTAATATTTTTCGGAAACAGCAATACAGGTCATAGTCATTGTCGCGCACCGGTCGATCATCATTCTGCACCAACCGTTCCGAGTGATTAATAAAGACCCGAAGCAAATCGCGTAAAATATCAAGTTTCATGAGCGATTGTTTTGCCTGAAATTCGGATTTCATATGATCGACAAGCATTATCAATTGCTGAAAATCCGTTTCATCTAAAACGATTGCCCGATTTTCCCGCTGTAAATCAAACAGATGTAATTGGTGCAGCCATTGCATTTCATTTTCACACCGGTACAAAAACTGTTCGGCGAAGGACAGTATGCAGGCGTCTGTACCAGCCAAACAATCCATCACCTGTACTTGCCCTCTGGCAATGGCGAACAATGTTGATGGATGATAATTGAATGTATTGAAATCAATTTGATGCTTTCCTTGCCCCCTGGTGTATAATATCAATTGATAAAAATCATTCTGGTGAGGCCGGTGCAAAAACGGATTTTCAGTGGTGCTTAGGTCCCGCAATTCCGAAACATGAAAATCCGTATCCCGGCAGCTAAAATGACTGAGGTGCATTGTGGTTATTTGTGATGCATGCTGCAAGATCAATGTCCTGTTTCAAAGATACAAAGTAAGACTGTCTAAATTATCAAATTCTATTAACATGTAAAATTTAATCATCAACTCATACATAAGCTCTTATCATCTGCCCCAGAATTCATGCACGGAAAAACTGAAATCCATCATCCAGTAGTCGTTACGGATTAATCCTTTGTCCAAAGTTCCTTCGCTTCCATATTCGAACGCAATATTGAACAGGCTGATCAGCTTATTGGGGATACCAACACCCGCTACAACGCCGATCGAATTTATTTGGGTGTTTTTTATTTCGAGATATGAGTTACTGTAATGTGCTCCCATTCGATACGATAAGCGTTTTAACCACGAATCTCGTTTCATGGGTGTAAATTCCAGTCCTGCTGAAAACCGGTTGCTGTTTCGGGTATCAAGATTTGGATTTGAGAAATTTATAGTGGCCCATTTTCTCCACTCATAATCAATGCCTGCCCGGAACTGATTCCCTTTTTTAATAGCGAAACCGATGCCACGCTTCTCCGGAATTTTGATACCCACCTGTTCTTTCTGTTCAAGCGTCGTTGTTACATCATCGTAAGTGAAATCAAGCTCGCTTGTAACTGTCAGCCGCTTGCTTGCGCCATAAATTAGCCCGACTGTATATTGCCAATCATTTTTGCGTATTGAATATTGAAGACCATAATCCATATAGAAACTGTACGCTGTTTGATGATTTGTCAGTTCATAACCGGAAAAACTACCCGAACTGATCGCAATTTCCGTTTGTGTGATTGGCCCGAAAATGAGTGATACGTTGACGCCGCCGGCTAGCCCCTTAAATATATGGAATGAATTACCGACGAATACCTTGCTTAGTCCCCCGGTTCCGGTGAATTCTTTTTCGAAAGGAATAAGCTCGCCTTCAACGTTATCTGTCGTGTGAATCTCATAATCCACAGAACTAAACGGTGCCACTCCCAGCATGGCAGCCCACCACTTACTTACATACAAACTTAATGCACAATAGCCAAAATTCAAATCACCGGTTGTTTGCACAATGCTTTTGCTTTCAGCACGACTCAATATTCCGATTGCACCCAACTCCATATTAAACGAATTAGGCGGAATTCCAAGATAGGACGCCGGATTGGAATAATTGAGCGAACTGCCGGATTGAAACGCGATACCCGTACCGCCCATTGATTTGTTGATGCCAAAGCTATTGTCAGCGATTTGTCCTACACCGAACATCGAATAAACAGAATTTTTCACTTGTGCATTTAATACAGTTCTGGCATTGAACAAAGAAACAAGTGTGATAAATACGACAATATTTTTATCCGCTTTCATGAATTGAACTCAATAAGATAGGTAATGAATTTTTAGTTTTGTGAGTTTTGCATTTTCATCGGCGATCAACCGGCCAAACGATGATGTTTGATCCGCATCCGGAAGCATAATAATTAAGCCATCCTCCGGATTCACATATGAGTCGGCCAGTTCATAGGTTATGTAGTCCGTGACATCAAATGAATAGACGGTCTCCTCATTATAAAACTCATCGACTACAAGCGAAGACGACTCCACTGTTCCGTTCACTCTGTTTAGTTTATCCGACATGTATGCAGTCAACGTTGCCGGAAGAGCGACCTGGTGATAACTGTTTCTTAACGGAGCGATCGCGAGCTGTGCTTTTACAATCAGTCCCCGCTCACGAAGTAATATTTCCGGCAGTGATGGAAAGTGAACACGAATAGCCAGTCCGATACCCCCTTGCAGAAAAGCCGCGCCATCGGTTTTTGTACCTGCTAACGCAGTTCGCTGGTCAACAAGTGTCGCTAACGGAGTCCCTGTGAAATCATGGTGGATATGGTTGAATTGTTTGGCATCGTCCAGCAACGCAAATTCATGCCTGATATATTCGATTGATGATACACCACGATTGGAATATAAAATGAATCGTGCGGCAGATTCAGCGCCGTTAAATCCGATAATAGCTCCATCAAATGACTCGTCCGCTACCAGCGCCAGGCCATAAAAGTAATTAAGAAAAGCCTCATTTGCGGAAACAACGTCCGCATTATTTATCAGTTTATCGAACAGAGCACGACCAATATCATCATTAATTTTAATCGCAAGCGTATCCTGAGAACTGTTTGGCCTGGGAGTATAAGTGACTGAACCAATCGGATTTGGATCATAACTATATGACTTATTGCTGCTGATTGAACCACCGGCATCGGATTCGATTTTTTCAGTCAATCGATAAACAGATATTTTTTGACTTTGAGTTGTATCACCGAATGAGTAACCGCTATATCGGATGACCAAATTTAAGGAATCATAACTATCATCCGAATTCGCATCAATATTTTCCGGCACCCCGAGCTGAAAATAACTGTCACTCGTAATTTCACCGACAATCGCATCCCGATAGTGACCGATCAACATTTTTTCTGTGCCGGACGTTATAACCGTATCGAGCAGGACTGTGGACAATTTCACTGAAAACGTGTCAATTAATGTGATGGCGGTTTGCGATTCAACAAATTCTTTACCCAAAGTTAAATCAGATGGATTTTTATCGCATGTATTAAACAAAACCAACATTAATAGAAAAACTATGGACAGCCATATCATATGGCTTCCGATCACATGTTTACGTATGTACATACTTTTCTCTATATATATTACAGTAATAATAGGATAAACATTGTTGATTAAGGAGCAACAATCGACATTTTATCAAGGTCCTTCTGGGTATCAGCAGGTTTAAATCCCCACAAATCATCAAAATAATAGCTGGAATTCCGTCCTGTGGTTATATAACCCAAGTCATCGATTGCGAAACCTACGGCATCGATCCGTGCTGAAGCTTCTAGCGATGTTCTTTGTTTCCACAAATCCGTCGTAGGATTATATTCCCACACGACAGTTCCGGTTGTTCCGCTACCACCGGTAGCAATATATCCCCTGCCATTCACTGAAAAGGCAATTTTATTGATGCCGATAATCCCGGAATAATCATCATCGTATTCGGAATCCGAATTATTGGCAATATCCCGCTTTTTATTCCAGACATTGGAAAAAGGATCGTATTCCCAGAAATCGTCTTCATACACACCATTATTGATTCCCGTACAGATATAGCCTTTTCCGTCGATTACAAACGCAACAGCATCCCGGCGTTTCGCTCCTCCCAGACTAATTTTTTGTGTCCACTCACCGGAAGCCGGATCGTATTCCCAAAAATCTTTTAAGAAGTTACCGTCATCGCCAGTGCCAACATAGCCTTTTTCATTTGCAGAAAATGCAACCGCACCATAACGTGCTGAACCTCCAAAATCGGCGATTTTCTGCCATGCATTCGAAGTCGGATCGTATTCATAAAAATCTTTTAATCGTTCGGAACCATCATAGCCGGTGCCAATATAGCCTTTGCTATCGGTCCCAAATCCAACCGCTCCATTTCGTGGGGCACCGGGGAAATCGGCCTTCCGCGTCCAGTTATTTACATCCGGACCGTATTCCCAAAAATCGTTGAGTCGATCTGACCCATCATAGCCAGTGCCAACATACGCTTTATCACCGATGGTGAATGCCACTGCATCCGATCGCGGGACACCTTCAAAATCCGAAAGTTCAATCCAGTTGCCAATGAGTTCTTCGTCGGCTTCATCATCATCTTTAGAGCATCCCGAGAACATAGTCAGCACCAGCGAGCAAACCATAATTATTTTCAGGGTATTTAAAATTCCACGTTTGATTGTTTTTGAACAAACACGGTCGTGTTGGCCACATAAAAGTGTTTGCAGGCCATTTCGTAGTGATCGTTGTTTACCGGATAATTTGAAGGAGTTCACAGTAATTGGGGATTCGCTAACGCTATTAAACATATTTTCCTCTTATTTCATATGTAAAATGTACAATCGTATACTTTAAAATTTCCAGCGTACGTTGGTAATCCGGCTGGATGATCATATTACAAACTTAAAAATGAAAGGACGCCCAAAAGGACGCCCATTCATTAACCTTATTTAAGAAATTACCAACGTCTATGTTGCGGACCTTGTAGACAATCCGGTCCATCATTGTCGTCGTCATCATTCCACATACCACGACGACCCATTCCCATCGGGTGCGAATCGAAAACGGCCTTTTGTTCATCGGTCAGAATGTTTCGGACAGCCAGGTGATGTGCGTAACGCATCTTGGCGACATCAATCTTCAATTTGCCAATCTCTTCAATTTTCTTTTCTACTGTTTTTTGATCCGCCTGATCCATCATTAACTGCTGCATCTCCAGTCGTGCTGTTTTAATTTTGGTTTGTAATGGCAGCATTTCCTTTTGATGTTCCAAACGCAGTTTGTGCATCTGAGTCATTTGTTCATCAGTCAAATTGGGAAGATTCATGAATCCTTTCCCCTGACCACGATCGCCACGTTGACCTTTTCCCATTGGTTGAGCAACCAAAAGTGAAACCGACAACAACAGTGTCATCGCTATTGTGAATAACATTGCATAACGTTTCATGTACAACCTCCGAATTATGTGGTTTTAAGTTATTTTCTTTCTGAATTCGCTTATTTGACAATCGTGTATTCTGATTTATTCCCGCTAGCGGTAAATAATTTTTAATTCATTTAATGCGAAACGATGTCATGAAGTGAAGAATATCCCTACCCTATCAACGAGGCTGATTTCCAACTATAAATATTTTGCTTGACATTTTCAGTTGTTCATTATACATTGTGTTTACTCGTTTGGCAATGGTAATAACGAATTACAGAAAAGGAAATTCAAACATGATTAAATGGTTCACCGAATTATCACCGATTATTCAGGCATTATTAGCGACTTGCTTTACCTGGTTGGTCACAGCACTGGGTGCGGGTCTCGTATTTTTCTTCAAGGAAATTAACAGGAAAGTACTGGATGGCATG
>JAFGDW010000249.1 GCA_016931935.1 Candidatus Zhuqueibacterota bacterium
ATATAAATCATCGCGTACGCTCTAATGGAAAGGAACCTGCTATGAGTAAGCCCAAATTGACACCATCCAGTTTCATCGGAAATCAGGAAGAGGGTGTCATTTCGTTCGGGTCCGGTCAACCAGACCTGCCACCACCAAAAGAAGTCTACCAAATTTTACCGCATTATCGCGATTTTAAATACGGCCAGGTGCAGGGCCAGTTCAAACTGCGCGAAGCACTGGCATGGCACTATCCGAAATCATCGGCAGAAAGTTTTGTCATAACAAACGGCGCCTCCGAAGCGCTGGATTTAACATTGCGTGTTCTGGCGCGCAATGGCGATCAGAAACCCAATAAAGTGCTGATGGCCAGGCCATATTATTATTCGTACCCTCACATTGCTCAGGCCGCCGGCATGGATCCGATTTTTACGGATTTAATCGACGGCCGAATTGATATTGAAGATTTTGAACGGAAGATTAAAGATTGCAAAGCAGTCATCATCAACTCACCTTCTAATCCGACCGGACGCGTGGAATCAGTGGAAACACTGCAACGGATTGAAGAATTGACGAGTCAGTATCGGGTTTACGTTTTGTCCGACGAAGTGTATAAAGATTTAATCTATGTCCGCCAAAATTATCTAATCAAAGGGCCGCATGTAGTCACGATCAACTCATTTTCAAAAACCTATGCCATGTGTGGTTTCCGTGTCGGTTATTTATGGTCGCTTGATCAGGACCTCGTAAATGCGGTGATTGATATGAAATCACACACGTCAATGAATACTAATATTCTTGGGCAGGAAATGGCGTACGAGGCAACCAAAGTGCCATCTGATTTCATTTATAATCAACTGGAAGTGTGGAAGAAACGTCGTGATTTAATTTACGATGGCCTGAAAACGCTTGGGCTGGATTTGTGGAAACCCGAAGGCGCCTTTTACGTGCTTCCGTTTGTTGGTAATTCTCAGGAATTTGTTACGGATATGTTTTACGAGTACAAAGTAATTACATACATGGGCGACTGGTTCGGCGCTCCCGGCCGGGTCCGGTTTTCCTATGCGTTGGATGCAAAGCGAATTGAAGAAGGCTTGAACAGAGTTGGCGATTATTTGAAATCGAAAAAAAAGAAAGCGAGTCCGAAGAAAGCAGAAGCAGTGGCAGCGTAACTAATGTCGATGAATAAGTAAGTTCGGATAGGATAGACTACTCAGAGTGGGTGAATGCATTAAACAATATACACTCACTCTGGAACCTTCAAACGAAGGAGAAATCATGACCAAAGTTCAATGGGGCATCATCGGCTGCGGTGATGTGACGGAAAAAAAGAGCGGTCCTGGTTTTCAAAAAGCTGCAAATTCGGAACTGGTGGCCGTGATGCGCCGCGATGGCAACAAAGCCCGGGATTATGCGGAACGTCACAACGTTCCGGCATGGTATGATGATGCTGATAAACTTATTTACGATCCCAACGTAAATGCCGTATATATTGCCACGCCACCGGGATCGCATGAAGAATACGTGTGCAAAATCGCTGCTGCCGGTAAACCGGTATATGTCGAAAAACCGATGGGGCGTACGTACGAAGAATGCAAACGGATGATCAAAGCCTGTGACGACGCTGGTGTGCCGCTGTTCGTGGCATTTTACCGGCGCTGTCTGCCGAATTTTCTTAAAGTAAAAGAACTGGTGGATACCGATACGATTGGTAACGTGCGCAGCGTGCATATTCAGCTTACACAACCGCCACGCGCCGGGGACAGGAATCCTGCAGAACATCATTGGCATGTGAAACCACATATTTCCGGAGGCGGCTATTTTATCGATATGGCAGTGCATCAGCTCGATTATCTTGATTACGTCTTCGGCCCGATTGTTTCCGCCAAAGGGCATGCGGTCAATCAGGCTGGCTGGTATCCGTTGGATGATAATGTTGTCGCAAGTTTTGTGTTTGAATCGGGTGTGGTGGGCACAGGCAGTTGGTGCTTCACCGTGTATCAAGCCGCCTATCGCGACCGCATCGACATTATTGGAACAACTGGGTGGATTTCATTTCCCTGTTTCAGTCCCGGGGCGATTATCTTGTCAACTGAAAAAGGTACGCACGAGTTTAATGTGACATATCCCGAGCATGTCCAGCAACCGCTCATTCAGACCATTGTTGATGAATTACTCGGGCGGGGAACGTGTCCCAGTACTGGCCGGAGTGGCGCGCGGACATCGCGGGTGGTGGATATGATTTATCAGGACTTTCGTATTACAAATTAAAATATTGATTTGTTCCTGTTAAGATATCTCACAACAGTAAATACTCAATACAACGACCGAATTCGGAATATGGGCCGGATTGACCGAAAATAAGGTAATAGGAATCAGAATGGACCTTAAGCAAAGAAGTTTAATAATTTTTTTGCTATTCGTTTTACTTCTGCTTTCGGGTTGTGCAGCGACATCCAATTATTATACCGCGAAAACTCTGAAACCCAAACAGAAAGTAATCACGCCAAGCTGGAATAATATGGTCAATTTCAACCCTAACTCTCACGATAATCACTGGACGCTTGGACTGATTCCGGGTTGTGGGATTTTTACCGGCTTACCGTGGCGATTTGAGACAGGTGTAAACTATATTTTCCCATCAATACTTGATTTTATCGGGCGCTGGCAAATTAATCCTGAAAGTTTTACATTATTTGATGCCTGTACTAACTTCCACTTCGGCACACTCATTGTTCCTGTTTCAGATGGAGCCATTACCTGGACAAAGTACGGAATTATATTAAGCAAACAATTCAATCGGTATCAACCATTTTTCAGTATCAGTAAATTTACAGTCGGATTCTTTTCCCAGGAAACACTGGAGTTAAAAAATTCCGAATTGAACAGTCCCACAATTCTGAGCTTTGGATATGCTTATCTTGATCGTCATAATGGGCAAATTACTCCAGAAATCGGATATGTCTTTGATTACCATGAAAACCTAAACTTTTGGACATTTGGTGTTGGGATTCGTGTGCCGTTGAAACATAAAACCAGGAGCGAAAACAACGATTAGCAAATTGAATTGTTGGATAACAAGTAAAGGTTAAAGCTCGAACAGTCATATTTCAAACAGATTTATTGAGCGGCTAGTTCAATGCCTATCCTAAACACGCTATTAGCCATTGGCTATTAGCTAATAGCCAAAAGCCAACAGCGACCGATATTATGTTCATAGATAGGATTACTTAAATGTTCAATTTATACCCGTTGTCAGTATAATTTTTTAAAGCGCAGTGTAGCGATAGCATCGCTCAAAGCGATGCATCGCTGAGGTGACCTGAAATTACAATCCTTAATGAGTAAATTATACCAAGGAACTTTTATGAAAATATCATTTCCCTCTAATTTCAAATGGGGCGTCGCCACCGCGGCTTTTCAAATAGAAGGCGCGTGGAATGAAGACGGTAAGGGAGAATCCATTTGGGATCGCTTTTGCCATACGCCCGGCCACATAGAGCGCAGCGACACCGGCGATATTGCCTGCGATCACTACCATCGCTATCCCGAAGACATAAAACTCATGCAGTCGATGAACATTCCCAATTACCGATTTTCTGTTTCGTGGCCACGTATTTATCCAAACGGCAAAGGCGCTGTCAATCAGAACGGGCTGGATTTTTACAACAAACTGGTCGACACCCTGCTGAAAGCCGGCATTGAACCGTGGATTACGCTCTACCATTGGGATTTGCCTCAGGCATTGCATGATGAAGGCAGTTGGCCGGAACGAAAAATTACGGACTATTTCACGACCTACGCGGAGACGATGGCAAAAGCACTGGGTGACCGCGTCAAAAACTGGATGACGTTTAACGAACCGTGGGTCGTGTCATTTATGGGCTATCACGAAGGCGTATTTGCTCCGGGTGAAACGAGCGAGAAACGCGCCCTGCAAACCGCTTATCACTTGATGCTGGCGCACGGCAAAGCGTACTCAGCCATCAAATCTATTCATTCCGACGCACGAATTGGATTCACCCACAATTACCTCCATTATCATAATCTCGGCCGGGATGAAAAATCCGCGCAACTAATAAACTACAAACAACACGAGTCCAACGGCATTTTCCTGGAACCTGTTTCACTGGGCAATTATCCGGAAATTGTGCTTGAGCAAAATGCCAACGCTCCCACTGTTCACCCGGACGATTTGAAGGTGATGAACCAATATGACTTTATCGGCATTCAGTATTATTTCGATGTTTTGGTCGCAAATGGCGAATGGTCGTTCGATAAGCCGTTTCCGATTTATAAGCGCACCGAAATGGGCTGGCCCGTCACACCAGTGGGATTTTATGAATCGATTATGAGCTTCGCCACAGAATATCAGGTGAAAGATATTATCGTTACGGAGAACGGCTCGGCCTGGCCGGATACGCTTTCCCCCGAAGGAAACGTGTTTGATGATGATCGGCAACACTACCTGATCGATCATCTGTATCAACTCCGCCGGGCAATGGACGATGGCGCGCCAGTTTCCGGTTATTTCGCCTGGGCGTTCATGGATAATTTTGAATGGAAACATGGCTATCGTCCGCGATTCGGTTTGGTGTATGTCGATTATGGCTCCCAAAAGCGTCATATTAAAGAAAGCGGGCACTTGTTTTCGAAGATTATTCAGGAAAAGGGATTTGAATGCATTGTTTAATTGATAATGGATAATGGTGAATTGATAATTGATAATTAAAATCTGAAAACGGAGAATCATTTCAGCTTAACGGCTATCAATTTACCGTTAACAATATGCAATTATCAATTAGTATGTGATAAACCATCGAGGATAAAAGGAAAATTTTCAATGAAAATACACTATCTTCAACATGTCCCGTTTGAAAATCCGGGCAGTATTCTTGAGTGGGCTATGCAAAAAAGCCATATAGTTACCGCCACCCATGTATACCGTGGTGATCCGCTGCCCGATCCTGATTCATTCGACATGCTCATTATTATGGGCGGGCCGATGAGTGTGAATGATGATGCGCAGTACCCGTGGCTGGCAGCGGAATCTGAATTTATCGCTTCAGCTATCCAGCGCGGTAAAAAAGTACTGGGAATTTGCCTCGGCGCTCAAATGATTGCCAGCGCTTTGGGTGCAGCGGTGTATCAAAACCTGCATAAAGAAATTGGCTGGTTTTCGGTGCAGAAAGTGGAGAGCGCGGTCTATTCACCATTTGCTGCTGTGCTGCCCGATGAGGCGTTCGTTTTCCATTGGCACGGTGAAACGTTCGATCTGCCCGACGGCGCCGACTGGCTCATGAAAAGCCGCGTCTGCCGAAATCAGGCATTTGCACTTGGCGATCGCGTGCTGGCGCTGCAATTTCATTTGGAAACAATGCGCGATAACGTTGAATTGCTGATTGCCCATTGCGGCAACGAGTTGACAGACGCCCCCTATATCCAAACCCCCGATGACATGCTGGCAGATGACGCACACTTCCGGCATGTGAATGCAATTATGTGTGTGATTATGGATTATTTTGATGGGTTGAAATGAGGCCTACGCGATTCATCGAAGGTTGAACTTAAATAAACTACGGATATTTTCCCCAATGAAACGCAATTACTCAATAAAACAAGTCGTCCGCAGGTATGCCAACAATCCGATCATTACGCCGGGTACACCCCGAATTGTGTGCTCATATCGTCGCATGTGGTGGAAGACGACAGCAGCATGAAAATCTACTACGGCGCTAGCGATCGTTACCAGTGCGTTGCCGGGACCAGCATGGAGGAGTTGCTCGATGTGGGGCTGAACCGTTAGTAAATGCGACGCACTTTGAAAGTGCGTCGCATTTTAATCACGTACAAAGGAATAATTATGCCCATTAATGCAAAATATGTCCACACAAACATCATCGCCAGCGACTGGAAAAAATTGGCCGCATTTTATCAAACTGTCTTTGGCTGTACGCCGGTGCCGCCGGAACGCGATTTACGCGGTGACTGGCTGGATAAGGGAACCGCTGTGAAAAATGCCCACATCCGCGGCATGCATCTGCGACTGCCCGGTCATGGGGAGCACGGCCCGACCTTGGAAATTCTGCAATACGATACAACAATGGGCGGAAAATCCGGCCCCGCCAATCACGTTGGTTTGCGGCATATTGCTTTTCTGGTGGATGATGTGCAGCGCACCCGTGAGCTTGTGTTGAAAAATAATGGCGGTGAATTAGGAGAAATTGTTGAAGTCGATATTCACAAATTGGGAACGCTTGTGTTTGTCTATTTAACAGATCCCGAAGGCAACATTATTGAAATTCAGCAGTGGAAATAATAAAACTGTAAAAACAAAAAAATGGGAATTGAAGCCGCGCTCTTCAATTCCCATTTATATTTACAGGGAGGGGAATCCATGAGTAGTTTTTAAATTCTAAATCCCGTCCTCAAATTTAATGTTATTAGTTCATAATAATCCTAATCTGAATGTGCCAGCGCGTATCGTGAACAGATTGAAAAATCAGCACAATTCATTGTGATCGAGGTCGTATTCGGATTGAGCTGAGTTTCTCCGACATCAATCAAATCCCATTTGTGGGACTGTTGATTGTAATAGTATAAACGGATATGGGATATAGCAATCTCGCTTAAGTTCCAGCCCGGCAGATTTATGTTGAAATCAGCCAGTGCTGCTGGTTGCTGGTTCACATTCATCAGCCGGATGTTGATGTTCGCCAGCATTTGTTGATCTCCGTTGTTCAACTGAATTTGGCTAAAATATTCGCTGGAATCCTGCCAATCCGTTAACGCCATGAAGATATTTTTATCTGCAATTTCCAGTTTCAATATGAGCGCGTTGGAATTATCCTCACTATTGAATGCAGATATGACATCGGTATTTCGTTCGATTTCAGAATAAGAAAATATCTGAAATGAATCCTGTTGTTGCGATGAATTGGGAACGCCAAGCGGCGAAAAATTTCCCGAGCATCCACCGAAACTTAAAATCAGCATTGCGAACGTAAGCATCATACTGCCCGATGCGACGTACTTCAGTTTACGTTGCATGATTCCCTCTCTGTATTTTTTCTGTGCGCGATTGTTCTCTGTTGCTAATACAATGATTGTGCCAGACAGGTTAGGTATTGATAGTAAGGGAGTTATGCAGATTGCACATCAAAAAACATTTAGCCGAACGTTTAAGGACAGCCAATTAGTGACCGTAATGTTTCATTTGGTCGAAATCAGCCGATTAGAAACGTGCGTTTGAAGGGATATGCTGACCTAATAATCCTCTTGGATACAGGTGGAAATCAAATTTGCGGATTTATAAATAGGAGCACCACTTATCGATCCATCCAACCGTTCATCTAAATTTAGTGCCCTGATTACAATATTTTGATTATTTATTAAAAGCAAAAGGTAATTAAATAGCAGTTTTGTTCGTCCAAATAATACTGGTTTGAAAAAATACTCGTTCAAACCATATTCACTTACAAAGGAGGAAATAAATGAAAGCACGTGCTCTGACTGTGGTCGCATTCTGTATGTTGGTGGGATTTTGGGCAGCCAATCTTGCGGCACAAAACAATTTGCCGTTTATTCGTGTTAGTCCGCAGGCGCAAGCGGTTCAATATGTCGGCTTTGCCAAAGTAGAAATTGATTATTCCCGTCCCGGTGTAAAAGGCCGCGAAATTTGGGGAGAGCTGGTACCCTATGGATTGTCACCAAACGCGTTCGGGAATGGGAAACCGATGCCCTGGCGTGCCGGTGCAAATGAAAATACGACCATCACATTTAGCCATGATGCAAAAATTAATGGCAATCCGATAAAAGCCGGTAAATACGGGGTTCATATGATTGTAGGGGAAGATGAATGGACAGTCATTTTCAGTAACGATTATGAAGCCTGGGGGAGTTTCTTCTACGAAAAAGAAAATGACGCCCTAAGGATTAATGTAAAACCGGAAGAATCCACCCACGAAGAATGGATGATGTTTGGATTCGATAATCTGAATGCGGGCACATGCGAAGCATATCTGAAATGGGGAGAAGTTCGTGTGCCATTCACCATCGAGTTTGATCACCACAATATTGTGCTGGATACGTATCGTCATGAGCTGAAATCGCTTCCCGGATTCAATCAAGCGGCATGGGGAGCGGCAGCACGCTATTGCATGCAAAATAATGTTAATCTCGATGAGGGGACGGAGTGGATCGATAAGGCGCTATCCATGAACAATGGTGATAATTTTAATAACCTGTCCGTCAAGGCCGGTTTGTTGACATTGATGGGAAAGGAAGATGAAGGGAATAAATTGCTGGAATCGTCATTGGATAAAGCCAGCGAAGCGGAATTAAATGTGTACGGCTATCAATTAATGGGGCAGGACAAGCTCGATGAAGCGATTAAGATTTTTAAGCTGAACATTAAAAAACATCCTGAGTCGTGGAATGTGTATGATAGTCTCGGCGAAGCACTTTCAAACAAGGGCGATAAAAAGGCATCAAAAAAGAATTACGAAAAAGCCTATAGTATGGCGCCCGATGGGCAGAAAGCGCGGATTGAAGGCATTTTGAAAGGACTATAATTGTAATTTTGAGTGTTGAATGTCGAGCTTTGAATTTGGATCGCTTAAGAAAATTGAAATAGCTTGTAAATTCTATCGCAATCAGGTGAAGATCATAGTGTGTCATTTCGGTTCCTGCCGCTTTTTGATGGGATACCGGAATCTCGCATCCAAAAATACAATTGCAATTTTCAATTTTCCATTCATATTACCATTCATAATTTTCAAAAGTTCTCACCGGAACTTTTTTACAGGCTGGCAGTTGGCGAATAATATAGTTAACTGCCACTTTTATTTGTGGCATCTGATTCTCTCGTATAAAACGTTGCGGAGATTATTGTGAAAATATATACGAAATTAGGTAAACCCGTTCTGGCGCTACTGATAGTGACAATTATTTGTCTGACAAGCGGCTGGATTTATGCCCAACAGCAGACCCAATCCAGTTCTGATATTTTACAATCGATGAAAAAATTAAATGTCCTGGGAAGTGTGCTCTATATTGCCGCTCATCCCGATGACGAAAATACCGGCGTATTGGCGTATTTTTCAAAGGGACAGCTAATGCAGGCTGCTTACATGTCACTTACCCGGGGCGATGGCGGCCAGAATCTGCTGGGCGACGAACAGGGCGCACTGCTTGGTGTAATTCGTACTCAGGAATTGTTAGCTGCACGCCGCCTGGATGGTGCGCAACAATTTTTTTCACGGGCAATCGATTTTGGCTATTCAAAATCTGCTGAAGAAACATTGGAATTGTGGAATCGGGAAGACGTACTGTACGATATTGTAAAGGTCATTCGACAATTCCAGCCGGATGTTATTCTCACACGCTTTACCAGCACGCAGGGGGGGCACGGCCATCATCTGGCATCGGCGATGCTGGCGGAAGAAGCACTTCATGCGGCGGCTGATCCTAATAAATTTCCCGATCAGTTAAAAACTTTATCCCCCTGGCAAGCGAAACGAATCCTATGGAACGCCTGGCGCTCGGACGATAATAGCCTCCCGACTGAAGTTGGCGGTTATAATCAAGTTCTTGGCGTTTCCTATTCAGAAATTGCTGCTGCCGGACGGTCGATGCACAAAAGTCAGGGATTTGGAGTGTCAGCCTCACGCAGCAGTCGCATCGAGCGATTTGAACTTATAGCCGGCGAGCCAGCCCAGACAGATTTATTTGACGGAATCGATATCGGCTGGAGGCGAGTTCCTAAAAGCGGCAAGGTTCAAAAATTAATTACAAATGCAATAAACAATTTCAAACCGGATGATCCTGCTGCAAGCGTGCCGGGATTG
Source organism: Candidatus Zhuqueibacterota bacterium (assembly GCA_016931935.1). Classification (GTDB taxonomy): domain Bacteria; phylum Zhuqueibacterota; class Zhuqueibacteria; order Thermofontimicrobiales; family Thiofontviventaceae; genus Thiofontivivens. Next base: position 9,828 of record JAFGDW010000249.1, read on the forward strand.
ATAAAAATCTATCAGGAATTGAACACGCTCGAATCTGGCCATTGGGTGAATATCAAAAAACGCGAAGTTAAAAATCTGATTTATCAATGCAGCGGACTGTGGCTGGAAGCAGTTGTCTGGCAACCATCAATCTGCCCGGGCATGGATGTGGATGTCCGCTTGATGGCGGTCAATCGCACCCCGACTCGAATTCAATTGCAAAAAGTAGATGTAACCTATGCAGCCAGCGACTCCACGTTAAACGCTGATTTAGTAGCATTAAGTCCGGTTTCCCTCACACAAAAAGTAACCATCCCGAACGATGCTAAATATACACAACCGTTTTGGCTCATAGTGCCTGCACAAGGTGATATGTTTACAGTCACAGATTTTAACAACATCGGCAAGGCGGAAAATGGCCCGGCACTAACTGCGACATTTCATTTGAAAATTGACGATGTCCCGATTGCGTTGGAAATTCCGGTGGTCTATCGCTGGACCGATGCGGTTGGGGGCGAACAATTCAAACCGTTTGTCATTCGACCACCGGTGAGCGTGGCTATCGATCATCCGACGTATGTTTTCTCCGATAGTAAAGTCCATGATGTGGAAATTAACGTCAGCGCCGGAACCGATGATGTCGCCGGGGAATTATTTGTCACACTCCCCGATGGCTGGCATGCGGAACCGGCATCGATTCCGTTTTCGTTGGCGAAATCCGGTGAGCAGACTGGCTTCCGGTTCAAAGTGTCAAATTCGCCCACTGCAGTTAGCGGAGTCATGCAATTGCATGCGCGAATAAATAGCCACGAATATTCTGATCATGAAATCGACATTGAGTATCCCCATATCAAACCGCAAATGGTGCTGGTGCCTGCGCAAACTAAACTGGTTAAACTGGATATTCAGACAACTGATCGACGTATCGGTTACATCATGGGTTCGGGCGATGAAATTCCGGACGCACTTATGCAACTTGGTTATTCCGTTGATCTGTTGAGTGATGAAGACATCAATTCCGGTGATTTGTCCAAATACGATGTCATTATATGTGGCGTTCGTGCATTTAATGCCAGAGAAAATCTGGAAAATCAGCAACAACGATTGATCGATTTTGTGGAACAGGGAGGCACGTGGATTGTGCAACATAATACCCGATTTGGAAATAAGGTAAGTCAAATTGGACCATATCCGCTTACAATCGGGCGCGACCGTATTGCCAAGGAAAACGCGCCGATGGAAATTCTTATTCCCGATCATCCATTGATGAGCTATCCCAATAAAATTACCGAAAAAGATTTTGAAGGCTGGGTGCAGGAACGCGGTCTTTATTTCGCGAGCGAATGGGGAGGCAAGCTTTATCCGATTTTGTCCGGTAGTGACCAGGGCGAACCAGCGCAGTTGGGTGGATTACTTTATGCGCCATACGGAAAAGGGATTTTTATTTATACCGGATTTTCGTGGTTTCGTCAATTGCCTGCGGGTGTGCCCGGCGCATATCGAATATTTGTGAATCTTGTGTCTGCGAAAGGAAAGCAATGAGTGAGAATGCAATTCCTGAAAATGATACTCCTCCGATCCTGAAACGCTGGTCGCGATTGTACTGGCTTGTCATTATTAATTTGTTATTCTGGCTGTCTGCATTCTACGTCTGCCGAAGGATATTCGAATGAGCGGATTTGACTGGTTTCTGATGGCCGGTTTTCTATTGTTCATTGTTGCTTATGGAACATGGAAAAGCCGGGGCAGCAAAAATATCAAGGATTATCTGCTCGCCAATCGTTCCACGCCCTGGTACACGGTGGCGCTCTCGATAATGGCAACTCAGGCCAGCGCTATTACGTTTCTTTCCACACCAGGCCAGGCGTATGTGGACGGGATGCGGTTTGTGCAATTTTACATCGGATTGCCGATTGCGATGATTATTTTATCGGTAACGGCAGTGCCGTTGTACCACAAATTAAACGTGTACACTGCCTACGAATATCTGGAAAGCCGTTTCGATTTGAAAAACCGTGCGTTGGGAAGTCTGCTGTTTTTGATTCAACGGGGACTGGCGTGCGGTTTTACCATTTTTGCGCCGGCGCTGATTTTGTCGGCCATTTTGGGCTGGCCATTGCAGTGGACAATTCTCATTATCGGCGTTCTTGTTATTATTTACACGGCCTCGGGTGGAACGGATGCCGTGAACAAAACACACATCCTACAAATGACAGTGATTTTCTTCGGCATGATTTCCGCATTTTTTATGATTTTTAAATTGCTGCCCGACCATGTCTCGTTTATCGACGCAGCGCACATAGCCGGAAAAATGGGGAAGCTGAATACGATTGATTTCTCGTTTAATTTAAATGACCGCTATACCTTTTGGTCGGGATTGATCGGCGGTACATTTTTGATGCTGTCGTATTTCGGTACGGATCAATCGCAGGTGCAGCGTTATCTGTCCGGGAAATCGGTTGCCCAAAGCCGGATGGGCTTGCTGCTCAATGGCATTATAAAAGTCCCGATGCAGTTTTTCATTCTGCTGATCGGGGCGATGGTGTTTGTGTTTTATCAGTTCGCCACGCCGCCGTTATTTTTCAATCCGGTGCAAAACGAAGCCATGAAAACCAGTCAATATGCCGCCGATTACGCACAGCTTGAATCGGACTATGCGCTTGTACACATACAGGAACGGCAATCGATCGACCATTTGCTTATGGCTATAAAGGGCGGTGATGATGTTGCAATTCAATCGGAAAAAGCTGCTGTGATGCAGACGCAACAACACGCGCAAACGATTCGCAACAATGCGATTTCGCTCATCAAACAAAACAATGCCGCCAGTGATGGCAACGATACCAATTATATTTTTCTGAATTTTGTGCTGAATTTTCTGCCGCACGGATTAATCGGGCTGGTACTGGCTGCAATTTTGTCGGCGTCGATGTCATCCACGGCTGCAGAATTGAATGCACTGGCATCAACTACCGTTGTCGACATTTATCGTCGCATGATCCGGAAACAGGGTAGTGATCGGCATTATCTGATTGCATCGAAATTGGCCACAGTCTTCTGGGGGGGCTGCGCGATTTTTTTCGCGCTGTTTGCCAACCGGCTTGGTTCGTTGATTGAGGCAGTCAATATTCTGGGTTCCTTATTTTACGGGACAATTTTGGGGATTTTTCTGGTGGCGTTTTATGTGAAGCAAGTGCGTGGGCATGCGGTGTTTATCGCGGCGATCATTGCTGAACTGGTTGTGTTGGCATTGTTCGCCTGGTCGGCTATTCCGTACTTGTGGTTTAATTTTATCGGGTGTGTGATCGTGGTGTTTTTAGCGTTTGGGTTACAAAAGCTTGGCAGATAAATCGCATTAAAGTGGTTTCAATTTTAATAATGGAGAAAAAAGTTGATTTTTATACTTCATTGGCGTATATTGGTTTATGAAAATAATTGAGACTTCAATCTTTACTCAACAGGTCATAAATATTCTAACTGAAGATGAATACCGTGAGTTGCAAAATACCCTTATAAGACATCCCGAACAGGGCGATTTAATCAGAGGCAGTGGTGGTCTTCGTAAAATCCTGTGGCATGTATCAGGAAGTGGAAAACGAGGTGGAAGTTGAATAATTTATTTCTATTTTAAATCAGAATCAACATTACTTATGCTTTATATTTATAAAAAAATTGAGAGAAGTGATTTGACTGTCGAACAAATTAAAATTTTAAAAAAACTCGTCGAAAAGGAATTTCAAGAATGAAAGAAGAATTATTTAATGAACTGCTTGAGAGTATTAAGCAAGGCGGAGCTATCAGGCGAGGTGAGATTGAACCATCCAGAATTTTCAATTTTGATATGCCTAATGTGCAATCAATTAGGAATAGTTATGGGCTATCTCAACAGAAATTTGCAAAATTAATTGGAATCAGTGTGTCAACACTCCGAAATTGGGAGCAAGGTCGACGTCAGCCGGACGGCCCAGCGCGCGTCTTGTTGCAAGTTGCTGCCAAACATCCTGAGGCAATTCTGGATACGATACACAATTGAGTACTACAATTAGAAAATATCTAAAAACTTTTTTGTTAATCCTGCCCTTGTTTAGGATTGTTGTTTCGCGTCCCGATTAATCAGATTATAGACAATATCGAAAGTAAAATCGTGAGTGAATTGACATCGACTGATTCAGCCGAAAGTTAAACATACACTGATGCTTCAGATAGACTCGAAATAAAAAAGCCACAGACTCAACCTTCGAATCTGCGGCCTTTTTTATTGTACCCGTTTTTCTATAAACTAATTGATTTTACTTTGCGGATTTCTGCTACATTAGTCATTTCGGCAGCGACATTGGCAGGCAACGCTTTATCGATAGACAACACCATCATTGCTGATTTCGCGGTGCCGGTTTTGCCGACGCTCATGCCTTCGATATTGATTTTATTGTCACCCATAATCGATCCAACCTTACCGACCACACCGGGAACATCGTCGTGTTCAACCATCACGTGATGATGCGCCGGAGAGATATCCAGCTCAAAATCATTAATGGCAACGATGCGTGCTTTGTTGCCGTCAAACAAGGTGCCCGAAATTTGAGTGCCATCGATCTGGACGTTGATCAGGTTAACAAAATTTTCAGCCTTTTCCGATTTGGATTCGGTGACAGTAATATTTCGTTCTTCAGTCATAAGTGACGCGTTCACATAATTAACCGATTCAGCGTATCGACTTAACATGCCTTTCAATGTTGCCAGTTTCAGAATTTTAGTATCGAAATTGGCAATTGGGCCGTAGTAATTAATATCAACCTTATTGACATTGCCTTCGCAAATCTGTGAGGCAAAACTCCCAAGTTGTTCGGCCAACGGCAGGAACGGGCCGCTGTTCGGATCAGGCGTGGGAATGTTCACAGCGTTTTTGATCAGATTGTTTTCGAAATAATCCACGAACTGGTTGGCAATATCCACAGCCACTTTTTCCTGAGCATCGACTGTGGATGCGCCCAGATGCGGCGTGACGATAACATTGTCCAATTCCGCCAATGGCGTGTCAAACGGTGTGCCTTCTTTCTTTGGCTCGTTCTCGAAAACATCCAGCGCAGCGCCCTTAAGTTTGCCTGACTTCAGCGCTTCGTACAACGCCGCTTCATCGACTACGCCACCGCGGGCAACGTTGATTAAGTAAGCGCCAGCTTTCATCATGGCAATTTCTTTCGCGCCGATTACATATTCTTTTTGCTTCGGAATGTGAGGCGTCACATAATCAGCCTGCTTTAGCAGCTCTTCAAGTGAATCAACAATTGTGAAGTCTGTGTTTTTAACAGCGTCAGCAGACAGGAACGGATCATAAATAACGACCTTCATCCCAAAGCCGGACATCACTTTCGCTACATGACCACCGATTTTGCCAAAGCCGATAACACCAAGCGTGCGTCCATAAATTTCAGAACCCATATACTGCTTTTTATACCAGGTCTTTGTTTTGAGCGCCATATATGCTTGTGGAATATTTCGGGACACAGCCGTAATCATGGCAACCGTATGCTCCGCTGCTGAAATCGTATTCCCGGACGGTGCATTCATAACGATGATCCCTTTTTTCGTCGCAGCAGGAATATCGATATTATCCACACCAACACCAGCGCGGCCAACGACTTTCAATTTACTGGCGTTTTCGATGATCGGTGCTGTGACGCGAGTGGCCGAACGAACGATCATCGCATCGTATTCAGGAATAATGGCGATGAGTTCATCCTCCGGCAGGCCGGTTTTTGAATCGACCTGATAGTTTTTATCACGTAGAATTTTTAAGCCTTCTTCAGATGTTTTATCGGCAACTAATACTTTTATCATGTTAAGCTTCCCTCCAATGCGCCGAGATATTCATCGAGTTCCGCTTTTGTAATGTCACCCATTATCGGGATGCGGAACGTGGTATGCTTGCCTTCGGCTTTCAGCGCGTCGTTCAATTTGCGGTAACCGGCATCGAATGCAAACCCTTTTTCCAGCATGGCGGTTTTTACAGCGCCAAGATCAAAGCCTTTGGTGTTTTCAATACAAACAACGGTGTCGGATGGATTGCTTTTCGGGAAAAGCGTTAAGCCATTGGAAGTTGCCCATGAACGTGTGTAATCGGCAAGTTGTTTGATGCGGGCGAAGCGATTTTCCAGGCCTTCGACATTAAGAATGTATTCAAGCTGTCCCTGAAGCTCATCGATTGTCACTTCATTGGGCGTGGTCGCGGTTTGTCCCTTTTCGCGGTATTTCTGGAATTCGACAAAATCAAAATAGTAACCGCGGTTCGGTACCTGGGCCGCCTTTTCCAGAGCCTTTTGGCTGACTGCGCCAACAGCAAAACCGGCATCAATACCCAATGATTTCTGCCCGCTGGTTAAGACAACGTCCACGGCATTTTCCTGAACTTTAATCGGCATGCCAGCAATTGAGCTGACAGCATCGACCAGCAGCAGCACATTGTATTTTTTCGTGACAACACTTACGTCTTCCAGTTTATTAATAACGCCGGTGCTGGTTTCGTTGTGGGTGATACATATCGCCACAAATTCGCCGGTTTTCAACTTGTCTTCGATCACGTTTACATCGGCCGGTTCACCCGGATTGAATTTCAAATATTCGGTCTGCTTGCCGTTTTTCTTGGCGACGTTGTACCACAAATCACCAAATGCGCCAATGCTGACCATTAACACTTTTTCATCATCTTTCACGCAGTTACGAACAGCGCCTTCCATGAGCCCTGTTCCGGATGAAGTGGAGACGATTGAGATATAGTCATCGGAATCAATATAGAGCAATTTTTTCAGATTTTCGAATACCGGTTTCAGTCGTTTGGAGATTTCAGGAGTTCGGTGGCCATATGGAAAATGATTGGCCCTTATTTCACGAACTCTGTCACTGATGTTGATAGGACCAGGGATGAATAATTTTGTGTGCATTTAATTCCTCCTTATGAGAGTTTGTGGAAAATTAATCCGCTAACAAGCTTCGGATAAAAGTAGGTTGATTTTTGTGGCATCCGCTCTCCTTTGGATGTGATGGCTTTGATTTGGGAAATTTTCGTTGGGTTCAGAAAAAACGCCAATTGAAAATTACCGTTGTCCACTAATTCAATGGATTCATCGCCATCCTTACTATATGAAATATGGCTTTCGATATTTGATTGAATGTGAAGCACATGTTTAACAATAATCTCGTTGAATATTGCCACATCCAGATGTCTCAGATCGGTAGACATATCTGATGGGAATAGTGAATTGATGATATTGGTATCTTTTATGCTCAACGAATAAAATTTGTTTCCGCCATCGTAAAGGCCGAAGGTGTGATGGATTGCGCCCTGCTTCTTTAGATCGTTTAAAAATAGCTGTTTATCAGCGATAGAAAATGAATCGATATTGAAGTAATTTTCTATTTTGGTGTGCAAATTTTCAAATATTTCCCCCGGCAGATTTTTGAATAGACGGTGTGTCGGCAGCACTGACAACCCCGGATCGTCCATGTTGATAAAAGCCATCATGCAGTATGCAGCGCCGGGAATTTCCGGATGGTCGTCACGAAATTTGAGGGCAGTCTCGTAACGATGGTGGCCGTCAGCGATAATCAGGCTGTTAGCAGTCATCAGCGCTTGTATCTGTTGGATGGCATCGGTATCGTTGATTCGCCAAATACGTTGCGTAATATCATCACCCATGTCGAAATCAAACAGTGCCGGCATGGTGACCATCTGGTCGCGCAAAATCGCATTGATTGCATTCCGGGGATCGGAATAGAGCATAAAAATCATGCCCGTATTTGCGTGAGTCGCTTCCATTAATTTATAGCGATCCACTTTCGGGCCGGAGTGGGTTTGTTCATGCGGGAATACAACATGAGCGTCAAAATTTTCGAGCTTCAATAATGCAATGTAACCCAGACGGGATTTTGGATGTCCCGGAGTCACTTCATAAACTTGTTCGTAAGCATATATGGCGGGTTCATCATCCTGCCGGACAATATCATTTGCGATCCAGGCGTTTAAATAGGCGTTTGCTCTGGTGTATACGGTTTCGCTGGCGCTATCACTCTTAAATTCTTTCCCTTTGATAACGCGGGCAAAATTATAATCGGACGCCTGATAGTAGCGCGTTTGCATTTCGGCTGAAATTGTATCATATGGTTGGGAAACCAACAGCCGAATGCTGCCTGCTTTATCTTCATTAAACATGAAACCGCGAAATGGTTGTACTTCTGCCATGATGTCCCTTTGACTGCATATTATTCCAGGTGATAAAATTTGAGTGTAATGCAAATTGGGGGCACAAGAGAAAGTGTGCTCGGACCACGAAAGGCTGCAGCACGAAAAACTCGTTGTCGTCACCTCGATGAAGCCGAAGGCTCATGTGCCGTAGCGTCGCGGAGTCGAGGAGTGGACGAATCTATGGAATACATGAATATAGTACGAGATAAATACGATTTGCATTTCACTTATAAAATTTAAACAGTAAATATAGTTAATTCTTGTATTCCATGCAAGAAATTTGTTAGGAAAAAGTGAATATCGATTCGAATTTTATAAGTGTGGTTGTGGTTTTTTGATGATACAGAGTATAACAAAACTGAATTTGTAAAAATATGTCAACATAACCATTTTACTTGCATTTTTAATGTAATTGTGTTTAATTAAATGGTCTTAAAATCGCTGATTGCTGACAGCTAAAAAATAAACCAATTTGGAGAAATGAACGTGAAACAGAAAATCGGGGTGTTTGGATTGGGCGTGATGGGAGCAAGTTTGGCTCAAAATATTGAACGCAATGGCGCCCGGGTTGTGGTGTTTAATTATACATATGATTTGACTGAAAAATTTATAGCCGGTCCGGGACAGGGCAAGGATTTTATTCCGGCACGAACCGTTTACGAATTTATCACTGCGCTCGATCGTCCGCGGCAGATTCTGATGATGGTTACCGCTGGCAAAGCTGTTGACTCTGTGATTGCCACCTTAAAACCCTATCTCGAACCCGGCGACATCCTGATCGATGGCGGCAATTCACATTATGAAGACACGGATCGCCGGATCGCCGAGTTGGAAGGCGCCGGAATTCAGTACGTTGGCATGGGCGTCAGTGGTGGTGAACAGGGTGCATTGTGGGGACCGAGTATGATGCCCGGTGGGGACCACGGCACATATCATTATCTGGAACCGATTCTCGAAAAAATTGCCGCAAAGGCCGGGAATAATGAACCGTGCGTTACGTACATTGGCACGGGCAGCGCCGGTCATTTTGTGAAAATGGTACATAACGGCATTGAATATGGCGACATGCAGTTAATCGCCGAAGCCCATGATTTGTTGCGGTTCGGTCTTGGCCTCACACCGGATGAAGTTGCTGAGACATTTACGACCTGGAACAAGGGGGAACTCAGCTCGTACTTGATCGAAATCACTGCGAAAATCGCCAATTTCCCGGATGATCAGGGTGGGGACGGTGTATTACTGGATAGTATTCTCGACACCGCTGGCATGAAAGGCACCGGCACCTGGACAGGACATGCTGCGTTGACCTTAGGCGAACCGATACCAACCATTATTGCCGCGCTGCACGCCCGGGCGCTGTCGTCGTTAACCGAAGAACGGGCGTTGGCCCAGGCATCATACGGCACCAAAATTCAGCAGTTGGAGGGTGATAAACAGGAATGGATCGATAGAATCCGGGCAGCGATGTATGTATCCAAAATATGCTCTTATGCCCAGGGTTTCGCGTTGCTAAACCGGGCCTCGGATGAATTTCGCTATGGACTCAATTTCATGGAGATTGCCAAAATCTGGCGTGGCGGCTGCATCATCCGTGCGGATTTTCTCGATAAAATTCGCCTGGCGTTTGAACACAATCCCGGCTTGCCCAATTTAATACTCGACGAAAGTTTTGTGAAAGATGTGTTCCCGCGCGTGGTTGCCTGGCGCGAAGTTGTGGTCGGCGCCAGTCGCACCGGTATTTCCATTCCGGCCATGTCGGCCTCGTTAGCCTATTTTGAAGCAATGCGACGGAAAACATTGCCCGCTAATTTAATTCAGGCGCAACGGGATTATTTTGGCGCTCATTCCTATAAGCGTATTGACAAACCTGGGACGTTTCATACGGATTGGGAGAAGTGAGCGTTTAGAGTTTCGGAGATTCAGTTTGGAGAAAAAATGGCAAGTCTGTGGAATGGGCGCCCACCTAATGGGTGATTTGTTATTGGCTTTTGGCTATTAGCTCTTAATGTCAATGGCTAACAGCCAATCGCCGATTTCGGGCGTCATTTACCTGGCAGAATTTCTCCAACAAGTACACAAAATTCCTATGGCAAATTAAATACCAGAATAGCCACTCATCGACCCAAACATGTTATTCATCAACAGCAAGCGTCCATCCGTCGATAAATGCTTGAATATATGTCAGTTTTTTGATAACTTCAGCGAATGATGCAGCACATGTTTAAAAAATACCGAATTATCCGACATATCATCTTCTGGATCATTTCCCTGGCATTTAAAATTCTTGTTTGGGGAGGCTTCGCGGGCAATTATGTGCTTTACATTAAAAAAGCGACGATCGATTTACCGATCATTGCATCAGCCACGTATTTCACGCTGTATTTTCTATTACCGCGCTATTTACTGACCAAACGTTACAAACGGTTTTGGTTGATATTTTCAATTTCGGCGATTTTGTTTACTACAGCGCAGATGCTGATCATGTACTTTTTTAAGTATCCGATTGTGCTTGGCATCAATATTTGCTGGGGCGCGTTTGAGTGGATAAAATATTCCATCGGCACGCTGGCAGATATTTACTCGATTGTCGCAGTGGCAACATGCATTAAACTGGTTATCCATTGGTACACGTTAGAGCAGGCAAAAGATGAATTACAGCGCGAAAAATTGCATGCTGAATTGAATTTGTTGAAGGGACAATTGCATCCGCATTTTTTATTCAACACGCTGAATAATCTGTATGCGCTCGCGTTGAAGCAATCCGACAAAGTTCCGGAAATCATAATCAAGCTATCGGAACTGCTGGATTTCATGTTGTACGAATGCAACGAGCCGACCATTCCGCTATCCCGTGAAATAAAGCTGATAGAGAACTATAGCGATCTAGAGCGACTCCGATACGGCAACAAACTGAATGTGGAAATGGACCTGCCCGAATCGACTACCGGAGTCCAAATTGCGCCGCTTATGTTTATGCCACTGGTGGAAAACAGTTTCAAGCATGGCGTAAGCACTGTTCGAAATAACCCGTACATTCGGTTGAAGTTACATATTTCAGGAAACAAGCTGCATTTTCGTATTGAGAATAGTTGGGAAGCAAATGGCTCACGTGATGATCAGGGCTATCGTGAAGGCATCGGATTAAAGAATTTACAGCGTCGGCTGGATTTGTTGTATGGCAGCCATTATAGCTTGTCAATTAACCGGGAAAATGAACGCTTTACTGTGCACTTAATATTACACCTGGAATATGGCAAGGAGTTAATTCATGAGCATTAAATGTTTGGTCGTGGATGACGAGCCCCTGGCCATCGATCTGCTCGTTTCATACATACAGCGCGTTCCGGATTTGGAACTTGTTGCAGTCTGCAGCGACGCGATTCAAGCCTTCGAGGTACTACAAAAGGAACGTGTCGACCTTCTGTTTCTGGATATCCAAATGCCCAAACTTACGGGCATGGAATTAGTGAAATCATTGAGCGCTCCACCAAAAGTTGTTTTTACTACCGCCTACCGAAATTATGCTGTGGAAAGCTATGATCTTGAAGTACTCGATTATTTGTTGAAGCCAATTACATTCGAACGATTTTTGAAGGCTGTGCAGAAATACTATCGCGTCAATGCATCGGAACAGAACGGTAATCGGAATTCGCAACGCGAAAGTATATTTATCCGGCATGATAAAAAAATGGTGCAGGTCCCATTTTATTCTATCTTATTTCTGGAAAGTATGAAAGACTATGTTTATATTCACACGCGTAAACAAACATTTATTGTGAGGCAGCAGCTTCAATGCTATGAAGATGATTTGCCGGGTGATCAATTTGTACGGATTCATCGCTCGTTCATTGTGGCAATCGCTCACATCAAAGCGTTTACAGCCTCCGAAGTTGAAATCGGAGATCGTCGGTTACCGATTGGTCGTTCCTACAGACAGGCGTTTTTAGCGGCAGTTGGGGTGACAGAATGAGCGTTAGTAATAGGCCTATCCGGAAACCTATCAAATTAATCATACACTTTGCCTGAGCTTGCCGTTTCGCACCGGCGTGGCGCCGTTGTTCGTGGCGTGAACAGCGGCGAAGGCAATTTTTGGCGTAAAAGTCAACTTCAACAGGCTCTTCCGACGGTAAGACCTAAGCAAGTGTTTTCGGATTGGCTCTAAACAAGGGATGCGTTCACCTCAGAACAGAGAGCTAGCTTTGACACTAACTCGGTAAAAAAGGGAGAACAAAATGAGATGTTTTAACCGTTTGGGAGTCGTTATAACAATTTCTGTAATATTAAGCGAAATTTTCTTTGCTGCAAATATATACTCGGCAGACTGGCCTCAATTCCGCGGCATCAACCGCGATGGACAATCGGCTGAAATCGGGCTGTTAAAACAATGGCCGGCTGAAGGTCCGAAACTGTTGTGGGTCGTTAACGATTGCGGAAAAGGTTTCGCCTCGCCAGCGATTGTTAATGATATTGTGTATGTCACTGGAATGGATAAAGACAAACACGAATTTGTATCTGCTTATAAAACTGGCGGCGCGTTGTTGTGGCGAACCACGTATGGCTCGGCCTGGGAAAAATCCTTCCCGGACGTGCGTACTACACCAACAATCGATGGTGACCGCATGTACGTAATTAGCGGACACGGAGAAATAGCGTGCCTGAACGTGAAAGACGGCGCAATTATTTGGACAGTGGATGGCGCGTCAAAATTCGATGCCAAATGGGGCCGTTGGGGTTGTGCCGAATCTCCATTAGTTGTTGATAACAAGGTATTCTTTACGCCGGCGGGCGATAAAACAACGCTGGTAGCGTTTAACAAACAGAATGGAGAAGTAATTTGGCAAAGTCCATCACTGAAAGATCAGTGTGCCTACATTTCACCCGTGCATATTATTCATAACAAGAAACCATTTATCCTGTCAGTGACTGGTACTTATATTTATGCCGTTAATCCGGTATCTGGTGATATTGTATGGAAGTACGACTACAAACAACATTTTGAAGGCGATGGTGGAGACATTAATACAAATTCACCACTTTATCATAACGGCTCGGTTTACGTGACGAGCGGGTACAATCATGTTGGTATCAAATTAAATATTGCAAAGGATGGCAATTCCGTTTCAGTCGCCTGGGTCGATCACACACTCGATGTCCATCATGGCCATGTTGTGTTGGTGGATGACAACCTATACGGCTCAAACTGGATCAGCAACCAACGGGGCAATTGGTGCTGTGTAAATTGGGAAATCGGGAAAACGTCCTACGAAACGACCTGGCAGAATAAGGGATCGATTATCACTGCCGAAGGAATGCTTTACTGTTATGATGAAAAAGACGGGATGATTGCACTCGTCAAAGCCAATTCTCAAAAATTCGATATAGTTAGCCAGTTTGAAGTGCCGATTGGCGACGGGCCAGCTTGGGCGCATCCGGCGATTAGCAATGGTAAGCTTTACATGCGGCGGGGGAATGGTTTGATGGTTTATAATATTGAAAAGTGAGACGGCAGATGTGAGATGTGAGACGGGGGAAAGGGAATAGTGAATTGAGAACAGTGAATTGAGAACAGTGAATGGGACAAAATGTTGATGGCTGAACGCCATCGATTTAATCTATTTAAAGTGAGTCACAGTAAAAACGGGTGCAGATTTTGAATCAAATGGAAAGGGATTTTTAATGAAATTAAATCATGTTAATACTGGCATTTTATGTATAATAGTGTTCGTGCTGCTTAGCTTTAGTTTTGGCCATGCTGCGGTTTCATCTCAATGGCGTGGTTTCAACCGTGATGGGATTTATCAGGAGACCGGATTGTTGAAAGCATGGCCAGCGGACGGTCCGAAGCAATTATGGTCTACTGATGGTTTGGGACGCGGTTTCTCTCAACCGGCGGTTACGAACGACCGTGTGTTTGTGACTGGCGAAATTAGTGGAACCGGTTACCTGTTCGCGTTCGACCATACGGGTAAGCAAATTTATAAAAAGGCATACGGTCCCGAATGGACGAAAAGCTTTCCCGGTGTTCGTACAACACCCACTGTCGTTGATGATCAGCTATACATTGTTTCCGCACAAGGCGCGGTAGTTTGCATGAAAGCCAGCGACGGATCCGTGCTGTGGAGTGTGGATATGGTAAAAACATTTGGCGCGCAACAACCCCAGTGGGCATTTTGTGAATCAGTACTGATCGATGGCGAGCATGCAATCTGCACACCCGGTGGATCAAAAGTCACGCTGGCGGCGCTCGACCGTAATACGGGTAAGACCATCTGGACCTGTAACGGCAACGGTGATAAGCCATCGTATTGTTCTCCAATTTTAATCACGCGCGGTGGGCAACGAATTATCATTACGATGACACAAAAATCCATTATTGCCGTAAATGCCGATACCGGTAACTTGCTGTGGAACCAAACACATCAAACAGATTGGGATGTGAATCCGAATTCTATCACCTACAAAGATGGCATGGCCTATGCGGTCAGTGGCTATGGCACCGGCGGCCAGATGTTAAAACTCAGCGCTGATGGCAGCAAAATCGAACAAGTCTGGAAATCCGGCGATCTCGACAGCCAGATTGGCGCCACTATTTTGATGAATGGCTACATTTACGGCAGCGGTATGAACAATCGCGGCTGGAAATGCGTGGACTGGAACACTGGCAAAACACTGTACACCTCCGATGCACTTGGTAAAGGCTGTGTTGTTGCTGCGGAAGGTATGTTATATTGTTACACCGAGAAGGGCGAGGTCGCGTTAGCGAAGCCAAGTCCGGCCTCGTTCGATGTGGTTAGTTCGTTTAAAATAAAACAAGGCTCCGAGCAACACTGGGCGCACCCGGTCATCAAAGCGGGACGGATGTACATTCGGCATGGGAATGCTTTGATGGTTTTTGACGTGAAAAAGTAATTGGTGCATAGCGCATAGGGCAGAGCGCATAGCGAAAAAATGCACATGCATGACCTGTCTTTTGCTATGCTCTATGCGCTCTGCCCTCTGCATAAAATAAATATATCTGAACCTCGCGAAACGAAATATAAATTGAAGTCAATCCACAAATACCTAATAGACGTTATCACAATAGTTCTGATAACGGTCAGCGTGTTGTTCCTGATCTACTGGTTCCGCTATGAACCCAGAGATGCAATCGTGCTACACGTGCCGGGCATGGATGGGCAACCCGATTCGTTGGCGTTGGCGTCAAATCTACCAGCGGTTCGTATCGGAGAGCATTTCGAACAATTTGACGGCGCACCCGGAACTATCACTGGCTCGTGGCCGCGATTTCGCGGGGCTAATTTTGATAATATTAGCCGGGAAAAAATACGATTGGCCGAGTCATGGCCGGACGGAGGGCCGCCCGTGCTCTGGAGCGTGGACCTGGGCGAGGGTCATGCCGCGCCGGCGGTGCATAACGGTCGCGTGTATGTAATCGATTATGATGAAGAAAACTCTGCCGATGCCCTGCGCTGCTTTTCACTCGATACCGGCAACGAAATCTGGCGGCGCTGGTATGAAGTGCATGTCAAACGCAATCACGGCATGTCGCGCACCATCCCGGCAGTGAATGACAGCTTTGTCGTTACGATCGGGCCGCGCTGCCATGTCATGTGTGTGAAAGCGCAATCAGGTAATTTCGTCTGGGGCATCGATCTCGAGCGCGAATACGGCGCCAGGGAGCCGCTCTGGTACACCGGCCAGTGTCCGTTGATTGACGACTCCACCGCAGTGATTGCACCGGGTGGCAGTGTACTCATGCTTGGCGTGCATTTAAAAACAGGACGTATTCTCTGGCAGGTGCCAAATCCCAATCAGTGGCAAATGTCACACTCATCCATTATACCGTTCACAATTCACGGCAGGCGCACCTACATATATTGCACTGTTGATGGCGTGATTGGTGTACAGGCCGAAGGGGAAGATCGCGGCGCTCTGTTGTGGACATGCACAGCCTGGGCGCATTCGGTGATTGCACCGTCGCCGGTGCTGATCGGGGAGAATCGCCTTTTTTTTACAGCCGGGTATGGCGCTGGTAGCATGGTGATTCAAGTTAATTTCAACAACGGTGAGTTTTCCACAGAAGTGGTCGCCGAATATCCGCCGAGCGCGGGACTTGCCTCCGAGCAGCAGACACCGATTCTTTATGAAAACCATCTATATGGTATTATGCCCAAGGACGCCGGAACGTATCGCAATCAGCTTGTCTGTGTCGATCCTGCCGATTGCCGGAAAATCATTTGGAGCAGTGACAAGCAGCGCCGCTTCGGCATGGGACCGTACATTCTCGCGGATAATAAATTTTATATTTTGAATGATGACGGCCTGCTCACTGTTGCCAAAGTGAATGCCAGCAGTTATAACGAATTATCCAGTGTGCAAGTACTCAATGGTCACGATGCCTGGGGGCCGATGGCGTTGGTGAATGGACGGTTGCTACTGCGGGATTCGAAGGAAATGGTGTGTGTGGATATTCGGGCGGGAAAGTGAGAAGCTTTCAGCTATCAGCTTTAAAATGGTTCATGATCCTGAGCATAAACGTTCAGAGAGGTTTCTATGGAACAAAATAAAACTTCCCAAGAATTGGACCGCCGAAATTTCATTGTCCGCGGCGGACAACGAATCGCGGCATTCGTACTTGGTCTGATTGGCGCCAGTCTCCTTCCCGGACAAAAACAGCGCGCCCTGGCAACATCAACGCCACAGACGCAACCCAAACGCAAAGTCGAAAATCCCTGGGAATACGATCTGGAATCGTTGAAGAAAATTGATCCGGCGCTGATTACCTATGAAGAGATCGAGTCCATCCCGGCGGAGCAGGAAAAAGTGACTGCACTGGCGCTCGATGATTCGGGAACGCTGTACATAGGCGGCGATAAAGGCGTTCGCGTTATCACAGATAAAACAAGCAAACGCTGGGTGCAACTACCGCAGGCGCCGGCCTGCCTTGCCATCGATACTAACGGCGATATTTTCGTTGGATTGAAAGACATGATTGTCGTCTACGATAAAAAGGGCACGAAAAAAACTGAATTTCACAGCATGGGGGAATCCTCTTATCTGACAAGTATTGCCATCGGGATCGATGATGTGTTTGTCGCTGATGCCGGAAATCGTGTGGTGTGGCGCATGAACAAAGCGGGCGCCCTTCTCGGTCAATTGGGGGAGAAGGATGAACGACGTCACATTCCCGGGCTGGTGATTCCCAGTCCGTATTGCGATGTGGCGCTGGATCAAAACGGTCTGCTATGGGTGGTCAACACTGGCCGCCACGCATTCGAACAGTACAAACCGGATGGCACGCTAGTAAAGCGCTGGGAGAAAACCTCAGTTAAGATCGATGGTTTCTCCGGCTGCTGCAATCCCACCCACATGGCGATTCTGCCTGACGGCGCCTTCGTCACTGCGGAGAAGGGCCTGGAGCGGATTAAAATCCATGAAACCGACGGCACATTTCGCACCGTCGTGGCTGCACCCTCACAGTTTAAGGAAGGCACTGTGGGGCTGGATTTGGCAGTCAATAAGCAGGGTCGGATTTTCGTACTCGATCCTTCACAAAAGACAGCGCGAGTGTTCGAGAAAAAGTAATCGCGGAGAAATAAAAAGATGCAAGAGAATTTGTTGAATGAACAGCAACAAAAATCAATCAATCGACGTGGATTTCTAAATCTGCTGGGGCGAGGTATATTGATGGCTCTGCTTGCGGCAATTCCGGTACTGTTTTTCCGGCGCAACCAAATCACCCAAAAACAGACAATTGAATGTCCAAACAATGAAATGTGTCAGGGCTGTATCAGTCTTCCAAAATGTACATTACCAATAGCGGAGACACACCGCCAGAAAGAAAAATTACGTCGATAAATTGCTCTGCGCTACGCTCATTTCAAAAAAGTGTGATCATTATGGATAAACCAAATAAAAACCAACCCGTCTCCCGCCGAACGTTTTTCGGTGACACGCTGCGTACCCTGTCCGCGCTTGGCCTTGGCAGTCTCGTTGGATTTGGGGCACGTAAAGCCACTTCCGAAGAACTGGTGTGGCAGCTCGATCCGGACAAATGCGTGCAATGCGGCCAATGCGCCACCGAATGTGTGCTCGATCCGTCCGCGGTGAAATGTGTGCACGCCTTTGATGTTTGCGGCTATTGCAAGTTATGCGGCGGTTATTTCAAACCCGATGCTAAGTCACTGGACACCGCTGCGGAAAATCAACTCTGCCCGACCGGCGCACTCATTCGTAAATTCGTGGAAGATCCGTATTACGAGTACACGATCGATGAATCGCTCTGCATCGGCTGCGCCAAGTGCGTGAAGGGTTGCGGCGCGTTTGGCAATGGTTCGCTGCACTTGCAAGTGCGTCATGATTGCTGTGTGAATTGCAACGAATGCTCCATTGCCAAAGCCTGTCCGTCGAATGCATTTCAGCGGGTACCGGCGTCGAAGCCGTATCTTTACCGTGGCGTGCAGCGGAAGGATTTTTATCCGGAAAAATAACCATCGTTAGCCATCGTTCCCAGTCTCTGGCTGGGAATGCCTACTGCAAGGCTCTGCCTTGTGGATGACTTGCGGCAGAGCCGCAATATTTCATTCCCGGCGAGACGCATGGAACGATATAATTTGATTTTTGGATACTGCAATTTATCATGCTAACGGCAGATGCGCCTTCGGAGCATTTGTAATTTGAACTTTGAATATTGTTTATTTAAAAAAGAACATGCTACTTAAAAACAAAACGATTTTATTAACCATCTTCATTATTATGAACCTGGCCAGCGCCGCCCAGCTCTTCGGTATTGAGCGTTTTCCGCGTCCGCAGTTCGAATCTGATTACCAGCAGCCGCGGATGACATCGCCGGATCCACGGGCAGCGACGTATGAATATATCGATATTGCTGCGTTATTGGCGGCGCTGAGCGTGACAACATTCCTTATTCTCAAAAAGCGCTCGCGCCGCGGCGTGTTTGTGATGATGCTGCTATCGATTGCCTATTTCGGATTTTGGCGCAAGGGCTGCGTGTGCTCGGTCGGATCGATTCAGAATGTTGCATATGCATTGGCGAATCCCGATTATGCGATTCCCATTTCCGTGATCGTGTTTTTCATCCTGCCGTTGGTGTTTTCACTGTTTTTCGGCAGAACGTTTTGCGCCGGCGTGTGTCCGTTAGGCGCAATTCAGGATGTCGTTATTCTCAAGCCCCAACGTATTCCGTTGTGGTTAAATCACATGCTGCGCGGCATTCCATTTCTCTATCTGGGAATTGCCGTGCTGGCGGCAGTTACCGGATCGATGTTTCTTATCTGCCGGTTTGATCCGTTTATCGCCCTCTACCGCATGGGCGGTGACTGGGGGATGGTAAGCTTTGGTGTTGCGTTGTTGCTAGTGGGTGTGTTCATTGCCCGGCCGTACTGCCGGTTTCTCTGTCCGTATGGCGTATTGCTCGGCTGGTTGTCAAAATTCTCCAAATACCACGCCAGCATCACACCGGATGAATGTATCCAATGCAAACTATGCGAAACGTCATGCCCATTTGAGGCGATCGACGTGCCGGTGACCGAAAAACCTGTGGAGTCGCAGACCGTGGCGCGGCGACGTTTGGCTATTATTTTAATTGTCATGCCGGTGTTCATGTTGCTTGGCGGCTGGATTGGCTCGCATCTGAATAAACCGTTGTCGCGGCTGCATCCGACAGTGCGGTTGGCTGAACAGGTGAATAATGAAAATGCCGGACGCATATATGAAACCACTATCTATTCACGCACGTTTCGTGCCTCTGGTGAAACGATGGAACAACTCATGGCAGAAGTCCGCCAGATTGAGCATAAATACAAAATCGGTGGCTGGTGGCTGGGGATGTTCCTTGCTACTGCGGCGGGCATGGCGTTAATTAATTTATCCAGGCGTCGCCGGCAAACAATTTATGAGACCAACCATACACATTGTCTCAGTTGCGGCAGGTGTTTTGATTATTGCCCGCGACATCATGCGTTGAAAGGGGATTTGGTGCAGACGTGATATATCTTGGGATTTATTTTGTCATTGATTTTGCAATAACGAATTATAAAATTTCAAGTGCCAAAAACCAAAATCCAAATAAAAAACAATCACCAAATTTTCAATGATCAAAGAATTCAGTTTTTCAGTGAGATGACCTGGTTTCGTTTTGAATTTGATAACTGTTTTTTGAAATTTATCACGCCATAGGCGGATGCGTCCTTTGGCGCATTTGTAATTTGTTTTTTGAAGTTTGTGATTTTACACTAACGCTGAAATGATGTGATGTTTGGTTTTCAAATTTTAAAACAAGAGCAAAATTCTTGCACGGAGACAGAATATGAAACATGTACTAGCAATTCTTCTTACCATTTCACTCATTCTTTTTTATACTTTTGAATTATATGCGCAAACTATTATTGAAGTCGATACCAAAGTGGACACCACAGTTGTTATCGAAGCCATGAAGGAGCGGTTGATTCCCAAATATTCATCTGTTGCCACCAAAATTGATGTGCCGTTGCAGCAAATTCCTATGAGCGTCAGCGTGGTGAACAGCAACATGATTGAAAATCAGAACAACTTTGTACTCGGCGATGCTGTCACCAACGTCAGCGGCGTTAACACCCAAACGGGCAATGGCGTGCACGACTATTTTATTATCCGCGGATTGAATTCGCTGGACAATGGCTTAATTCTCACCGATGGCACCATGGAACCGGAAGTGACTTACTATAATTTGTACAATGTCGACCGGATCGAAGTGTTGAAGGGCCCGGGAGCGTTTTTGTACGGCAGCAATCCGCTGTCCGGCACAGTCAATCTTGTGCGCAAGCAGCCGATGTTTAATAAATTCATTGCAGCCCACAGTACGATGGGTCAATTCAATACCTACCGCAATTCCATCGATGTGGGAATTGGCGACACACAGAAGAAATTCGCGATCCGCCTGAACGCGCTGTGGGAGAATGCGGATAATTACCGCAACGACAAAAAAAATGAAATTGTTGCCATCAATCCTGCCATCACGTATTATTTGACACCCAAAACCACGGTGAATGTGAACGCCGAGTACATCAACAGCAAATACAAACCGGATTCCGGCATTCCGCTGGTTTATAATTTCCTCATGCGGCGGCTCAATCGCCTGGCCGATGTGCCGCGTACCAATTCGTATCAGACGCCGTTTGATTTTTCTAACCAAAAAATTACACGCGTAAAAATGAGTGTGGAACAAAAATTGACTGAAGCAATTGCTTTTCAAAGCAAAATTTACTTTACGCGGCTGGACTGGAATTCGCAGGGAACGCTGATCAATGGCGCCTTTCCCAATGAATGGACTGGTAAGCTGAATGTGAGTCGTTCCATGTCCTACATCGACGATGTCCGCGATGTGGTCGGAAATCAAAATGAATTCACGCTTTCGGTCGCCAGTGGCGGCCTGAAACACGAATTACTCGCTGGTTTCGAATGGAATGTTTTGCAGGAAGATTACATGTATGATGTGGCGCAGACGATTCCGTCCATCGATCTTTACAACCCCGTGGAAACCGCGGTTCAAAGTCAGATCATATATTATCCCTATCTGCGCGGCGATGTGAAAAATGTAGTGCTCGCGCCGTACGCACTGGATCAGGTGGCAATTTCCGATCAATTGCAAATGACGCTCGGTGTGCGTTACGATTATATTCAGTTTGAAAACAAAGCTGCGGGCTATCTTGCCGATCGTAGCTACAGACAATTGAATCCAATGCTCGGGATTAATTATTCACCAGTTCAGCAGATTTCGCTGTATGCCAACAGTGGTCAGGCATTTGCATCGCCATCCAGTCAGATCGTGGGTGACCAGGAAGCAGAAACGAGTCGCCAATACGAAGCTGGCGTTAAACAAGTTTGGTTTGATGGCCGCGCGAATTTGGATGTTGCGTGCTATTTCATTATCAAGGAAAATATTGTCATTCCCGGCATGGATGGCATCTCCAAGCAATTGGGAGATATGGAATCCAAAGGCGTGGAAGTTGACCTGCGGCTTGAGCCATTGCACGATTGGTTCGCCACTGTCTCTTATGCCTTGTCGGATGTGAAACTGACTAGATTTTACGAGCGCGTTCCAGTCGGAAAGGACCAATACGGCATGCCGATTTACATGATGTTCGACCGTACAGGCAATCGTTCGCCGTTTACGCCAATGCACATACTGAACTTCTGGACGACCAAAGCAATGGTGAATGGTCTTGGTGTTGGTGTGGGCGCTCGCTACCTCAGCAGCCAATTCATCGCTTCGGATAATGTCTATCAAATCGATGCTGCGTTTACTCTGAACGCCATTGTGTATTACACCATGGGGCCGGCGCGATTTAGCCTGAATTTCAAGAATATGACTGATGAAGCATATGAAATCCGCGGTTTCAATAATTCGTCGGTGATACCGGCTGCCCCACGGGCGATTTACGGGAAGATTGATGTAGCGCTGTGAGGCGCGATGCGCTTTGCCACTTATTAACATGCTGTCTTGCTGAAAGCTAAAACCTATGAATGAAGAATCAAAAAACATGTTGTACACCCTGGCGCAGCGCATCGCCCTGATAGCCAGCATATTCGCCATCATCCTGAGCATTTTGATGATCGCCAACTTCATCCAAACCAAAGCGGGTGATCCGCTCAACAGCCCGGCGCTAACAAAATTAGTCGGGCAGTTGAAGGAAAATCCGGGCGATCAGGCGCTTAAGGAACAAATCCGTGAGCTGGATTTGCTGGCGCGCAAGGCATTCTTTACCCGCCGCTGGCAATTGCGCGCAGCCATGTATGCGTTGTTGGCGTGCCTGGTGCTCATTTTTGCATCGTTAAAAGCAATGCAAAATTTGCGTCCGGAACCGGCGCAGCCGCCGACAGGCGAGCACGCCAGTTGGTGGCAATTGCAGTCCGGTCTCCGTAAATACACCATTATTGCCGCAAGTGCGCTAATGGGAATCGGCCTTGTACTGAGTGTGATTTCAAACGTGCTGTGGGAGCGGCCTGCCCCGGAACCTGTTGCAGCCAATGTGCCCGACGTGGCAACTATTGAACAAAACTGGCCGAATTTTCGCGGTCCGTGGGCCAACGGTCATGCCCATTTTACCAATGTACCAACTGAGTGGAATGGCGCCGATGGCACCAATATCAAGTGGAAAGCCGAAATCCCGTTGCCGGGCTTCAATTCACCGATTGTCTGGGGCGACCGCATTTTCCTGTCCGGCGCTGATAAAACCAAACAGATGGTTTGCTGCTACGATCTCAATACCGGCTCCCTGATCTGGGAGAAGGAAATCGCATCCATGAAATCCGCCGATAAAGAACCGACTGCGGATGACTACACCGGTTATGCTGCTCCATCGATGGCCACGGATGGCAGTCATGTCTTCGTTATTTACGCCACCGGTGATATTGCTGGCCTGGACCTGGATGGCAACCAACTCTGGGCGATGAATCTTGGCGTGCCGGACAACCATTACGGCCATTCGTCGTCGCTCATCTGCTATCAACATTTGTTGATCGTTCAATTTGATGATTATGGCAATCCGCGACTGCTTGGGCTGAACGGCGCCACTGGCCAGACTGTGTGGGAGCAAAAACGCAACCAGATTTCCTGGTCGTCGCCGATCTGTGTCATTACCGGCAAGCGGATGGAGTTAATTCTCACCAATTCGTCATCGGTGACCTCGTTCGATCCGCTTACTGGTAAACTGCTCTGGAACAACGATTGCCTGAGTGGCGAGGTCGGCGCCTCCGCAGCATACGCCGACGGTTATGTATATGCTGCCAACGAGTATGCCATTGGCGTCGCCATCAAAATTCCCGCGCCATCCGGTGATGAAGCAACGATTGCCTGGGAGTACGACGACAACCTCCCCAACGCCTCCAGTCCGCTGGCTACCGATAAATATCTGTTTCTCGCGACCGGCGATGGCTATGTATCATGTCTCAACGCCAAAACCGGTGAGCTGTTCTGGGAACACGAGTTTGATCATGGCATGTATGCCTCTGCCGTGCTGGTAGGCGAGTTGGTCTACTTAATGGATTTGAAAGGCGTGATGCATATTTTCAAAGCTGATGACGAATTTGAGCTTGTTAGTGAACCGGCGCTTGGAGAAAAATCGTCCTGTACTGCTGCGATTGTGGATGGAAAGATTGTGGTGAGGGGGGAGAAGAATTTGTATTGTATTTCGGTGACCGGTAATCGGTGATCGGTAAACGGTTAGCGGTAATTAGTGATCGTTGATAGTTTATTAGTAATCGGTAATCCCTTCCAAACAGCGGCTGGATGAGCGAGATTAATGTTTTTCACCGATAACTGCTCACTGATAACCGATCACCCTACGTTGGTAAAACGGCAATATTGCCATGCTGACCGAGCAACGATAGAGAAAGAACACCCATGAAATCAGAATCCAGTAAGTTGACATCTGCGGACGCAGCCATTGCAAAATTCAAAAATGCGTTCGAACACGCTCTGTACTACCGGCGTGGTCAAGCCGCACAGTCGGCAAGTGAAAACGATTGCTATGTGGCCCTGGCTTACGCAGTGAGAGACTACTTAATAGAGCGTTGGTATAAGACGACACAAACTCATTTTGAAACCAATCCCAAATTTGTTTACTATTTGTCAGCAGAGTATTTGATCGGCCCTCAACTAACGCAGAATATGTTGTTTACGGATACGACCAATACAGCTCATCAAGCCATTCGCCAGATTGGATATGATATTGATCGGCTGGTAGCACAGGATGTCGAGCCAGGTTTGGGCAACGGTGGTTTGGGGCGTCTGGCCGCCTGTTTTCTTGATTCACTGGCGACATTGGATATTCCGAGTATGGGGTACGGAATTCGTTACGAGTATGGCATCTTTAACCAGGCCATTAAGGATGGCTGGCAGGTGGAACGGCCGGATGAGTGGCTGCTCCTGGGCAATCCGTGGGAATTTCCTCAGCCTGACAATATGGTGGAAGTCAAGTTTGATGGACACACCGAAGCTTACACAGATAAAAAGGGCAACTACCGCGTGAATTGGGTACCTAATTATATTGTTCGGGGCCAACCTTACCATATCCTTGTGCCCGGGTACAAGACCAGCACTGTCAACATGCTGCGGCTTTGGGGAGCCAGGGCCAGCCGGGAGTTTGACTTTGAAGTGTTTAATGTCGGTGATTATGCCCGCGCTGTCGACGCCAAGATTCTATCGGAGAATATTACCAAAGTACTTTATCCCAATGACAACGTTCCCGAAGGCCAGAAACTGCGGCTCAAACAACAGTATTTCTTCGTTGCCTGTTCCCTGCAGGATATCATTCGACGTTTTAAGTTAAGGAATAATGACTGGGATCAGTTACCGGAAAAAGTTGTCATTCAACTAAATGACACCCATCCGGTGGTAGCTATTCCGGAGTTGATGCGGTTGTTGGTTGACGAGTCTCAGCTTGAATGGGACAGTGCCTGGCGCATTACACAGAAGACTTTTGCATACACCTGTCACACACTCCTGCCAGAAGCATTGGAGAAATGGCCGGTGGCTTTATTTCAATACTTGCTGCCCCGGCATATGGAAATTGTGTACGAAATCAATCGTCGCTTCCTGGATGTAGTTCGGGCTTACTTTCCCAACGATCCGGAGCGCATCGCACGCATGTCGATTATCGAAGAAGGTCAGGATAAAAAGTTGCGGATGGCTCATTTGGCAGTGGTGGGTAGTTTTTCAGTCAACGGCGTGGCGCAATTGCAATCCGACCTGCTTACGCAACACGTTTTTGCTGATTTTTATGCGCTGTGGCCGGAGAAATTCAACAACAAAACCAACGGCGTTACGCCCCGGCGTTTTGTGAAATTAGCCAATCCCGGCCTTGCCGATCTCATTACTTCGAAGCTCGGAGATGGCTGGCTGAACGAGCTTAACCGCCTGGAGCAATTGGAACAGCATATTGATAACGCCGACTTTCGTCGGACCTGGCGTAATGTTAAGCAGCAGAATAAGCAAATCCTGGCCGACTACATTCGTGAACATAACGGGGTACAGGTCAATACTGATTCAATTTTCGATGTTATGGTTAAACGGCTGCATCAGTATAAACGGCAGCACCTCAAGGCGCTTCACATCATCACGCTCTATAATCGAATCAAAGCCAATCCGGATATTGATATTGTGCCGCGAACTTTTATTTTTGGCGCCAAGGCCGCTCCCGGTTACGTGATGGCCAAGCTGATCATCAAATTGATCAACGATATTGCCAATGTGGTCAATAACGATCCTGTTGTGAAAGATCGGTTAAAGGTTGTTTTTCTGGCCAACTTTAATGTCTCGCTTGCGCAGAAAATCTATCCGGCGGCAGATATCTCGGAGCAAATATCATTGGCTGGTAAAGAGGCTTCCGGCACTGGTAATATGAAATTTGCCCTTAATGGTGCGCTCACAGTTGGTACGCTCGACGGGGCTAACATCGAGATCAGGGACCGGGTTGGGGCAGAAAACTTTTTCCTGTTCGGTTTAACGACTGACGAGGTATTCGCCCTCAAGGAACGGGGCTACAATCCGCGGGAGCATTATGACCGAAATTCCCACCTCAGGCAGGCTATTGACCAAATCAGATCGGGCTACTATTCCAATGGGAACACAGAGCTGTTCAAGCCTCTTGTTGACGGACTACTTGACCACGATCCGTACATGCTGCTAGCAGATTACGCGTCATATATTGAAATCCAGGATCGGGCCGAACAAGCCTACCGCGATGTGGATCAATGGACCCGGATGTCGATATTGAATACGGCCCGTTGTGGTTTCTTCTCATCGGATCGCACGATCCGTGAATACTGTGATGATATTTGGAAGGTCAAGCCAGTTAAGGTGGAGGTCTGATACATCACCACCGGAAGAATTATTTTTCAGAAATTCGCATATTAAAAAATCAACGCGTCGAGTTTTAATTATTTTTCTATATGGTAAATTTGGATAAAACATACAAATCTCAGGATGTCGACGCCATCGTCGCCGAGCATGGCCGCGAACCCAACGCCGTTATCCCCATCCTTCAGGCAATTCAGCGCATCTATCGCTACCTGCCAAAGGAAGCGCTCGAACGCGTGGTGGAGACGACAGAAATTACGGCAGCCGCTATCGAAGGCGTGTCCACATTCTATACAATGTTCAGGTACGAGCCGGTGGGTGAACATACCGTGCATGTGTGCGTTGGCACGGCCTGCCATGTAAAAGGCGCGGAGCGTGTGTACGATGCGTTTCTACGTGAATTGGGCATTCCCCAGGGCAAGGATACCGATAAAAATCGCCAGTTTACCGTAACTAAAGTTGCCTGTCTCGGCTGCTGCACGCTGGCGCCGGTCGTTCAGATTGATCAGGTCACCTATGGTCATGTTCAACCTACGGATGTCGATCAAATTCTGCATGACTTCTTCAGTTTGAAAAAAAATAGCGCTGCATCACCTCAAGCACGTCAGTTCGATGGCAACGGCAACATGGGCGAAGTGCGGATTGGACTCGGTTCGTGCTGTGTGGCCAGTGGCAGTGGATTGGTGAAGGAAGCTTTGGAGAAGGAATTGAGTGAACGTCAGGTGCCGATTCAGGTAAAACGCGTTGGGTGTGTTGGCATGTGCCATCAGGTGCCACTGTTGGAGATTCTGAAACCGGATCAGGAACCGGTACTATACGCTCGTGTGCAGCCGGACGATGTGGCGGATATTGTGAACAAGCATTTTCCGGCAACGAATTTTCGGCAGCGCATGCAACATTCACTCACCCGCTGGCTGGATGCCATCGTTGCGGATCATAGTGAAAACGGAATATCACGTTACACGATTCACCATCGCGATGAACCGGTGAAATCGTTTCTCGGACGTCAGCGCCATATCGCCACTGAGCACGGCGGCGCCATTGATCCCACGGATTTGGGAGAATATCAGCGGCTCGGCGGGTTTACTGCGCTTCACAAATGCCTGACAGAGATGTCGTATGATGATATTATTGAGCATGTAAAACAAAGCGGTTTGCGCGGTCGCGGTGGTGCAGGCTTCCCGACAGGCGTCAAATGGTCGCTTGTGCGGGCGGAAACAGCGCAGCCGAAATACATTATTTGCAACGGTGATGAGGGCGATCCTGGTGCGTTTATGGACAGGATGTTGCTGGAATCGTATCCCTATCGCATCATCGAAGGAATGATCATCGCCGCCATTGCCGTGGGGGCGAAGCAAGGTTATTTTTATATTCGTGCGGAATACCCGCTGGCGGTGAAGCGTGTTCGTGAAGCGATTGCTGTTTGCGTACAACACGGCTTGCTTGGAGAACATATTCTTGGAACAGACTTTTCATTTTCACTAGATGCTTTTGAAGGCGCTGGTGCGTTTGTCTGCGGCGAGGAGACAGCGCTAATTGCCTCGATGGAAGGCAAACGTGGCATGCCGCGCATCCGGCCGCCATACCCGGCCAGTCAGGGGTTGTTCGGCCAACCCACGCTGGTAAACAACGCGGAAACGTATTCGCTCGTGCCGTGGATTTTCCGCAACGGTGCGGAGCAATTTGCCTCGCTGGGCACCAACCACAGCAAAGGCACCAAAGTATTTGCGCTTGCTGGCAAAGTCGTCCGCGGCGGATTGATTGAAGTGCCAATGGGCATCACCATCCGCGAGATTGTCGATGATATCGGTGGCGGTGTTCAGGACGGGCGCACATTCAAAGCCGTTCAAGTTGGCGGTCCGTCCGGTGGCTGCATTCCGGCGTCGCTGGCGCATTTCCCTGTGGATTTCCAGGCGCTCACCAACGCCGGCGCCATGATGGGTTCCGGCGGCTTGCTGATCATGGACGATTCCGATTGCATGGTGGACATCGCCCGCTATTTTCTCAGCTTCACGCAGGATCAGTCCTGTGGCAAGTGCACGTTCTGCCGCGTCGGCACCCGCCGCATGCTGGACATTATGGATCGCCTGTGTACCGGCACCGCCAAACCGGATGACATCAAGACACTGGAAACGTTGGCGCATCAGGTTATGCATGGCAGCCTCTGTGCGCTCGGTAAAACCGCACCCAATCCGGTATTGACGACGTTGCGCTATTTCCGGGATGAATACGAAGCTCATTTGGAAGGCCGTTGCCCGGCAAAAAAATGTAAGGCGTTGATTAAATACAATATCACGGATAAATGCATCGGTTGCACCATTTGTGCACAAAAGTGCCCGGTGAATGCCATTGCATTTACGCCGTATCAGAAGCACACCATTGATGCAGAACGGTGTATCCGGTGTGATACGTGCCGGCAGGTGTGTCCGGAAGGGGCAGTGGAGGTGATTTGAAGAGAAGTCCAGAATAAACCAAGTAATGTTGGGCTGTACTCAAAATTTCATTGATTTATTCTATTGTTATTGCTAAGTTATAGACAAAATTAATTGACAAACATATCAGGTAAGAAAAATGAACTATGAAAAAACCTTAAATGATTTCGATACGCTACCCGATACAGCAAAACGCGAAGTTGCTGATTTTATAGCATTCTTGAAAACGCGTTACATAACGGCTCCGAAGAAGGAAAAAAAGCAGACTTCAAAAATAGTCAATGATAAATTTGCCGGCTTATGGAAAGATCGCGCAGAATTCACAGATAGTGCTGCCTGGGTTCGTGGAGTACGTAAGCAGGAATGGGAAAATAATGGATAAAATGCTTGTTGATACAGATATTCTTATTGATGTAAGTTGGGGTGTGACGAATGCTATTCAACGACTTGATATTGAAGCGCAGGCATCTTTGCTTACTATCAGCGTCATTACTCAGATGGAGCTTCTCATTGGTTGTCGTAATAAAAATGAACTGCGAATTCTGGATCATTTCTTAAAACGGTTTGATATACTTCAATTAAATGAAAATATCTCCACAAATGCCATTGATCTCTTACGAAAATATCGATTGAGCCACGGCTTGTTGATTGCTGATAGCCTGATAGCCGCAACGGCGCTTTATCTTGAAATCCCCTTACTTACGAAAAACCAAAGTGATTATGTTTATATTGATGAAATTAAAGTTTTACGTTATCCATAAAGAGAATTTTTCCTATTTTAATTTGATAAATTTTCCGTTGAATGAGTTTTCTGGTAAATAGAGCCACTTCTTTTAATCCTGCCAATAGGTAACTTGTTTTCATTCATTAATTTTAATGCTCATTACATTTAATTCTTTGAGTGTTCAGTGGTTAAGTAAAGGAATTCAATGATTCAGTTAACAATAAACGATCAAAAAATCTCTGTCGCACCGAAAACGACCATTCTCCAGGCTGCCAACCAACTCAATGTTGCCATTCCAACGATGTGCCATCTGGATGGTATGGAGCCATTTACATCCTGCATGATTTGTGTCGTTCAGGAAACGCAAAAAAATAAACTGCTTCCTGCGTGTAGCACATGGGTGGATGATGACATGGTTATCGAAACAGACAACGACATTGTCAGGGAGGCCCGAAAAACCGCGCTGGAACTATTACTAAGTGAACATGTTGGCGACTGCGAAGCGCCATGTCAGCGGATCTGTCCGGCCCATATGAATATTCCATTGATGATCCGCCAGATTCAGCGGGGCGATTTTCACGATGCGCTGATCACAGTGAAAAAGCACATTGCATTACCTGCAGTATTAGGCCGCATCTGTCCGGCGCCATGTGAAAATGGCTGCCGCCGTAAACAGCAGGATACGCCAGTAAGTATTTGTTTATTGAAACGATTCGTTGCGGATGTAGATTTGCATACTAAACAACCATGGAGGCCAACGTGCGCACCGACATCCGGAAAAAAAGTGGCGGTTATTGGCGCTGGTCCTGCAGGATTAACAGCGGCGTATGAACTGGCACAAAAAGGCCACGCATGTACTATTTACGATGACCATGCCGAACCTGGCGGTACATTACGCTATGCCATCGATGAATCTGTATTGCCGCGTGAGGTATTGGCAAACGAAATCAGGCAGATTGCGGCGCTCGGTGTAAAATTTCAGATGGAATCGAAAATCGATTCCGAAAAAGAATTGCTCAAAATCTGCAAGAAATTTGATGCTGTGCTGTTGGCTATTGGTACGCTCGACGAAGCAACCGGAATGAAACTAGGCGTGCCCATGGGAAATCGCGGCGTGCTGGTTAGTAAAGACACTTATGCTGCCGAACTCCCGAATGTGTTTGCTGCCGGCGGTGCGATTCGTCCCAGTAAAATGGCCGTTACTTCGGTTGGCGATGGCTGGGCTGCTGCGTACAGCATTGATCATTTCCTACAGTATGGCTTTGCCAAAGCGCCGGCATCGCGCTTCAATTCTACCATTGGCCGATTGAATGACGGGGAAATCCAACAGTTTATGAAAGAAGCTGATACCATAGCACGACGTGAACCCGAGCATGCCAGTGCTGGATTGATAGTAGATAACGCTGTTTTGGAAGCGACACGTTGCCTGCACTGCGATTGCCGAAAACCGGATCATTGCAAACTGCGGGATTATGCGGATGAATACAATGCCAGGCAGCAAACCTATCGCTCGAATGATCGTCGGTTGGTAAATAAACACGTGCAGCATGATATCGTCATTTACGAATCAGGCAAATGCATCAAATGCGGTTTGTGCGTCCACATCACCGAGCGCGCAAAAGAACGCTTGGGGATGACGTTTATTGGCCGCGGCTTTGATGTGGAAATCAATGTCCCGCTT
The DNA here is from genome assembly GCA_016931935.1 of Candidatus Zhuqueibacterota bacterium. Lineage (GTDB taxonomy): Bacteria > Zhuqueibacterota > Zhuqueibacteria > Thermofontimicrobiales > Thiofontviventaceae > Thiofontivivens. The sequence continues at coordinate 41,742 of JAFGDW010000249.1, forward strand.
GGCCACAACCTGCGTGATGGCCTGTCGCATGTCGCGGAAGAATGCGCCGCCGCCTGCCCGACGGGCGCACTCGCCATGAAAAAGGAGCAGCAATGAAAAATGCAAAGCGCATAGTGCATAGCGCATGGCGTGTCTCGTTCCGCCGCTCTGCAGCGGAATGCTGCAACGCTCTGCGTCCAGTAGCCAGTGCAGACATGTCTCAGCGCGACGAGGTTGCAATCTGTCAGTGGCTGGTGGAACGATGGTTAAAATTTTTGGGATTAACGATATTGTTAGTGATGATAAGCATGATGAAGACAGAATATACAATCGCCCAACAAGCTCTAAAATCCTGGCCCATATTCCGTGGCGCTCCATCACTCTGCGGTGTAGCAAAAGTCTCCCTTCCTGATAAACTGACGCTCAAATGGAATTATACAACTACCGACGAAATTAAATCATCCCCGATTATTGTTGATAACACGGTGTATGTTGGTTCGGGAGATGGCTTCGTGTACGCTCTGAATCTCAACGACGGCAATCTTCTTTGGAAATTCAATACCGAAACAGCTATCGAAGCCCCGCCGATGTGGGTAAAAGGGAGTATCATCATTGGATCGTTGAATGGCAATTTGTATTGTTTGAACTCTGAAACTGGTAAATTGAAATGGATATATAAAACAGATGGCAATATCATGGGCTCGGCAAATTGGCTGCCCGCGTCATCCGGAAAACCGGATCGCATTATTGTCGGCAGCTATGACAATTTTCTCCATTGTGTCTCGTTAAGCGATGGCGCTCTTCAATGGAAGTTTGAAGCCGAAAACTATATTAACGGTGCGCCGGCGATATACAATGGTCATGCGCTGTTTGGCGGTTGCGATGCCCAGGTACGGATGATTCGTCTCGCTGATGGTGTCGAAGTTGGCAAGGTGGATGTCGGTTCTTATATTGCTGGTTCGGTTGCTGTTGATGGTGACGAGGCGTTTCTTGGGCATTACGATAATCAGGTCGTGTGCGTTGACTTACAACAGAAAACTGTGAAATGGAAATATGGTTCGGTTGACGATGGTGATCCCTTTTTCTCAACTCCCGCAGTTGTCGCAGATCGAATTGTTATCGGCGGTCGCGATCGATTTCTGTATTGTCTGAATCGCAAAGATGGCTCGTTAATGTGGAAGTTCCGCACCCTGAAAGATGTCGACAGTTCACCAGTGATTTGTAGGGATAAAGTTGTTGTCGGTTCTAACGACGGTCGCTTGTACATGGTGAAGCTTGCGGATGGCAGCGAACTTTTGTCATATGATGTGGGTGCGGCCATCAGTGCGTCTCCGGCAGTTGTGGATGGATTTGTAGTGATTGCGGCGGAGGATGGGAAGGTGTATGCGTTTGGGGAAGATTAGGAATTGAATCCACCAAAGGACGGACGTGTCGCACGGATTGAACGGATGGAATGGATTTTAGAAATTAAATCTTTTTGGCTGAGATTTCATACATATCACTTGACTTTTGCATAAATAAAATATATTTTGTGTTGAAATATCAAGCCTGCTATTTGGAATTTCAACAATGAATAATCTAATACAACGAATTAGCGATAAACATGAAATTGAGTAACTTTTATCCATCTTTCCGGTAGTCGGACTTTTGTGCCCGGCAGTGCGGGAAAACAACACTATCCAAACAATTTAGCTTTGACCATTACTTTGATCTTGAAAATCCACGTGATTTAGCTCGACTGGACAATCCTCAAACTGTTTTAGAGAATTTAACCGGGTTAATTGTTCTCGATGAAATTCAACGCAAACCAGATATATTTCCATTAATTCGCTATCTTGTCGACAATCATCAGCGTCAAAAATACCTGATTCTTGGAAGCGCTTCTCGTGCACTCATTCAACAATTATCAGAAACATTAGCTGGCCGGATTGGCTACTATCATCTCAGCGGATTTAATTTGAATGACATTGGTGTGGAAAACCTCAACCAGCTATGGATTCGGGGTGGTTATCTACGGTCATTTCTTCAGAGCGCTGATGAACAAGGCTATCTCTGGCGTGAAAATTACATTTCCACGTTTCTGGAACGCGATATCTCACAGTTGGGAATTCAAATACCAGCCCAAACACTTCGCCGATTTTGGACATGCTGGGACACTATCATGGACAAGTGATAAATTATGCAGAAATCGGTCGCTCGTTTGGCATTTCCGACATGAGCATCCGCAAGTATATGGATATTTTAGCCGGAACGTTTATGGTGCGCGTGCTCGAGCCCTGGTATGTAAATGTGGGCAAGCGTTTGATAAAACGTCCCAAAATTTATTTTCGAGATTCGGGAATATTCCATTCAATGATGTTTATTGAAAATTTGCATCAGCTACAGGCACACAATAAATTGGGTGCATCGTGGGAAGGATTTGCGCTTGAAAGCGTCTGTCGAAAAATGGAGCGGTATAATAATCCGGTATATTTTTGGAGCACACATCGAGGGGCAGAAGTTGATCTGTTTTGGCAATGCGCAGGGAAAAACTGGGCTTGTGAATTTAAATACATGGATGCTCCACGATTGACACGGTCGATGCAATTTGCCCTCAACGATTTGGAATTGGAAAATCTGTGGGTGATCTATCCGGGAAAAGATCAGTATGTTTTATCTGGAAAGATATCCGTTATACCGCTTGCTGAAGTCACCGAGCAGACGTTTAACTTTTCGTGACGTGAAAATACTATCTTTTACTCACAATTAATCGAATAAAACAGCTGGTCTTTGTTTGAACAATTGATGATAGATGTCTTGAAATTCATCATGCCAAAGGCAGATGCGCCTTCGGAGCATTTTGAATTTGTGTTTTGCCATTTGAAAATTTTTGTTGTTCGCTTGAAAACTCATTTCCAGCTTGACTGCAGGAAATTATTGAAAAAGGATTAATTGATGCTCCGCATTCTCCATCTCATACCCGGCACGGGGGGAACATTTTACTGTGAAAACTGCCTGCGCGACGCCAGTCTGGTGCAAGGGTTGCGCCAGATCGGACATGATGTCGTGATGGTGCCGATGTATTTACCAATTCTGTTTGAAGAACCAGGCGTGGATGGTCAGGTGCCCGTATTTTTCGGCGCGATTAATGTCTACCTGAAACAGATTTCCAAATTCTACCGTCATGTACCACGTTGGGTGGAGCGCGTGTTTGATACCTCCGGACTGCTCAAATTGGTGGCGAAGAACACCGGTTCAACCAGCGCTCACGGACTTGAAGAAATGACACTCTCAATGTTACGCGGGGAACACGGCAATCAGGCATCCGAGCTGGATGCGTTTATTCGCTGGATTAAAACGCAGGAGAAGCCGCATGCTGTGCATCTGTCCAACGCGCTGTTACTGGGCATGGCGCGACGGATCAAGCATGAGTTGGATATTCCCATAATTTGTTCGCTGCAGGACGAGCATACCTGGCTCGATCAAATGAAGGCAAGCTGGGCCAAACAAATTTGGGACACGATGATCGACCGCGGTCGCGATGTGGATGCCTACATCACGGTGAGTTCCTATTATGCGGACATTATGCAGCAACGCATGCAAATTCCTGATGATCGACTGCATATCATTCCGGCGGGAGTAAATCTTGATGGCTTTCACCAGGCATCGTTAGATTTAAATCCACCGATTATCGGCTATTTATCGCGCATCTGTGCCACGCACGGACTGGATATTCTGGTGGAGGCGTTCATTCAATTACGTAAAAATAAAAAACTCCGCCATACGCAATTACACATTACCGGCGGTCAGCTTGGCGAAGACAAAGCGTTTATTCGATCATTGAAGAAAAAATTACAAACGTGCAATTGCCAAAATGAAGTCCACGTTTATTCCGAATTCGACCGGCCACGACGCCTGGAATTTCTGCAATCCCTGTCAGTATTGTCTGTTCCTATGCATGAACCGGAGGCATTGGGTTTGTTTCAATTGGAGGCCATGGCAGCCGGAGTTCCCGTCGTTCAGCCGCGGATTGGTGGTTTTACCGAACTCATTGAAGCAACCGGCGGCGGGATTTTGTACGAACCGAATAATCCGGCCACACTGGCTGTCGTTCTGGAAGACTTGTTGCTCGATCAGCAGCGTTTAAAAGCATTGGGGAACAAGGGGCATACTGCGGTTGTTAACTCTTTTAGTCATCTGCATATGGCAGAGAAGGTGGCTGCGGTTTATGAGAAGGTGAAAGGGAAGTAGGAAAATCGCTAAAGGTGGGTCGTGCCGCTTGGATGAGGCAGTTTTGATAATTAAATTAGAAATTATCGGACATGAGTAAACAAAATAAAAAGAAGAAGAAAAAACGAAAATCTTTACAGGGTAATTCATTATTGATACCCAAACGGTCGAAAATGTCAGAACTCATTCAGGAATTCGCCGGAGATTACATAGGAATGGGGGATAATTTAGTAGAGAAACAAAATTTATTACGATCTGCTTCGACGGCTTGGAATATCGGAAATTTATCTGCTAATAAACATAAAGATGCATTGGATGAGTATATTGAAGTTTTTAAAAAATATAATCCCGGAACCAAGTATGCCAATGATTTGCGTGAGAATATGGAGATTTTAATCAGAAAAAAAGTAACGGAATTTTCTGCCTATAAAAAACAAATTGTAAATGCAGAAATTTATCAAGAAAACGGTGTCGAACGAATTGTAGTTTTTTCGACTCCTAAAAAATGAAAACGTCATTTTTTTTTACCGTCCCTTTCTGATGACATCGTGGGATTGGAAACAATAACAATAACACACCCCCAAACAACAGGATTGCCTATGTTACTTGAAGTCGATCATGTGGCAAAACACTATCCCGCCCCGGACGGGGAGTCGCAGATTTCCATTTTATCAGATATTTCATTCAAAACCGATAGCGGTAATTCGCTTGCAATTATTGGACCTTCCGGGAGCGGCAAGAGCACGTTGTTGAATCTGATCGGCACGCTCGATCGGCCTTCATCCGGGAAGATTTCGCTAAACGGCACCGAACTCACTAAAGTGAAGCAAGGGGAACTGGCGGCGATTCGCAATCAACAGATCGGATTTGTGTTTCAGCAACATCATCTGCTGCCGCAATGTACCGTATTGGAAAACGTACTATTGCCGACGTTACCTAATCCTCATAAAGAAACCGCAACTTCCCGTGCAAAGAAATTGCTGAATCGTGTCGGTCTCGAAGATCGTTTGCATCATCGACCCGGGCAGTTATCCGGAGGGGAGTGCCAGCGTGTGGCTGTGGTGCGTGCACTGATTAATCAACCGATGCTTGTACTCGCTGATGAGCCAACCGGCGCGCTCGATGCCAGCACCGCAGAGCGATTGGGTGAGCTGCTGGTGGATGTCAACAAAGAACTGGGTACTGTGCTGATTGTCGTAACGCATTCATCCAAATTAGCCGAAAATATGCATCGTCACTATGAGCTCCGTAACGGATATTTGATGGGATAACGCCATGACTTATTTTCAATTTATTCGAAAAAGTATGCTGTTCAATTGGCGTTCTCACCTTTTAGTTTTGTTAGCCGCGGCAGTCGGCACTACAATCCTTGTGGGTTCGTTGATTGTCGGCGATTCTGTACGCTATAGCATGCAGCAAATTACACTGAACCGCCTGGGTGATGTGAATTATGCTATCGAAACCGGGGATCGTTATTTTCAAGCCGGATTGGCCAATGCACTGGCTGATACGTTGCATAAACCGGTCACAAGTATGTTGCACATTCGGGGATTAGTGAAAACCAATCTCAGCAAATCACCGGTGGGCGATGTGCAGGTATATGGCATTCAATCTTCATTCAGTAAATTCTGGACAGTATCAGATTCGGCCATAAAAATAGGATTCGACGAAGCCATTATCAATAACCGGCTCGCAACAAAACTGGGAGTTCAGGTGGGTGATGAGATTTTGGTACGGGTGGAGAAGACAGGCGTCATCCCCACGGATGCACCATTGATTCAGGATACGGATCGATCTGTTGCATTACGATTAACGATCCACGCGATTGCCGATGCACATGGATTTGGTGAATTTAATCTGCGTACAAATCAAGTCCCACCATATAACTTGTTTGTTGCTCACGATCTGCTTGCAACCAAACTTGATCTATCGGATCGTGCAAACGTTCTGTTGTTTGCTGAATTGCATGGGGAAAGCGATCCGTTGGATCAAATTCAGAATGCAATCAAACAACAATGGACGTTGGCTGATGTGTCACTTACCATTCGTCATCTGGAAAATAAGCATGAAATTGAATTATCTTCGGATCGGATTTTTATAGAACCGCAGGTGGAACCTGTTGCCGAAGCGCTTCCGCTCGCTTCGCATGGATTGTTTACGTATCTGACAAATTCTCTAACAAACAAGCATGGTCAATCAACACCGTATTCGTTCGTGTGCGCAGGTTCCTCTTATCTTCCTGCAAATATGTCTGACGAAGAAATTTCGGTGTCATCCTGGCTGGCGGACGATTTAAAGCTGAAACCGGGACAGCAACTGACGCTTGCGTATTATGTACTTGGGCCGCAAAAACGTTTGCTTGAGCAACAACGTACATTTCGTGTGCATGATATTTATACCATGAATTCAAATCTGGCAGATTCGACACTCATGCCGTCATTTCCCGGCATCGCCGGATCAAATTCGTGTCGCGATTGGGATCCGGGAATTCCCATCGATTTGGATAAAATCCGTGATAAAGATGAAGCATACTGGAATACGTATCGGGGAACGCCAAAGGCGCATATCACGTTAGCAGCCGGACAGGCGATGTGGGGGAATCGATTCGGAGACCTGACTGCGATTCGCTATTCAGACGACAAAACCTCACCAGCTACGCTTGGGTCGGATATTTTGGATCGATTGAATCCGGCAGCTATGGGTTTTGTGCCGCAGCCAGTCAAGGACAACGGACTGCAAGCTGGCGTACATGCTGTCGATTTTGGTCAGTTATTTCTTAGCTTGAGTTTTTTCATTCTGGTTGCCGCCCTGATCCTGACTGGCATGCTGTTCGTGTTCTCAATCGAGACGCGTGCTGAAGAAATTGGCACGTTGTACGCCATGGGCTTTTCATCAAAATCAATTACACGCATGCTGCTAGGCGAAGGTTTGCTGCTGGCGTTGAGTGGTGGTATCATTGGCGCTGTGTTAGGTGTACTGTACAATGAAGCGCTTTTATTGGGATTGAGGACAATCTGGCGCGAGGCGGTTGGTGATACCGTACTCCTGCTGCACGTCGTACCGATGACGTTGGCAATCGGATTTGTAAGTGGTCTGGTTGCATCCATGCTGGCAATGTGGCTGGCAATCCGTAAGCTGGCGCGTAAAACCATTAGCGAACTGCATGGATCTGAACGGGCTGCTTTGCTGACGACTTCAAAACGTCGGGTAAATATAAGCTATTTGATAGCAGGACTAACGGGAGTTTTGGCCATCGCGTTGTTGCTAATTGGTGGGATCGGGCAAAATGCTGGTCTGTTTTTCGGCGCAGGCACACTTTTACTTGTGGCCAGTCAATTTGCCCTTTATGCGTGGCTGTTGGCGCGCACTTTGAAAACAGCGGATGAAACAGTTACACTAAATCGCGTTGGCATGATGGCGATGACGCGCCGACGGGGGAGAAGTTTGGCTACCGCCGGTTTGTTGGCTTGCGGAGTATTTCTGGTCGTGGCTGTGGGCGCGAATCGCCAGGATATTGGGCGTCGAGCGAATGTGCGTTCGTCCGGCACAGGCGGATTTACTTTTTGGGCAGAAACCACCATCCCGATAACGCGTGATTTAAACACAGAGGACGGCCGGGCCAAATATGGTTTGGAGACACTTGATTCACTGCACGTTTCATTTATGCCGCTTCGATTACGCGAAGGCGATGATGCCAGTTGCCTGAATTTAAACCGCATTTCGCAACCGAAAATATTAGGTGTGAATCCGGTTGTGTTTGATTCGCTGCACGCCTTTACATTCGCGACCAGGACCGAGGACATAAATGCTGAACATCCCTGGCTAACGTTGAAAAGTCCCTATGCCGACGATGTCATTCCCGGAATTGCTGACCAAACAGTCATTCAGTGGGGTTTGGGAAAAGTGGTTGGCGATACACTGCACTATACGGATGAAAACGGACGGACGTTAAACATTCGCCTGGTGGGCGGACTGGCAAACTCAATTTTTCAAGGCAATGTCTTAATCGATCAAAAACTATTTGAGCAATATTTTCCATCGATCAGTGGCAGCAATGTTCTAATAGTCGATACATCACTTGCAAATGAATCCAAAGTTGCTGATGAGTTGGCATTCGCCCTGCAAGATTACGGATTAAATCTGCAGACTACCGTTGAACGGTTACAGGCATTTCACACAATCGAAAATACTTATCTATCAATTTTCCTGATGTTAGGAGGCTTTGGCCTGATCATTGGCGTGTTTGGTTTTGGTATTGTGGCCGCGCGCAACATTTGGGAACGTCGCAGCGAACTGGCACTGCTGAAGGCCACTGGCTTTCCATCCCGGACGATTTTCCGGCTGATTTTGATAGAGCATCGGGCACTGCTGATTATTGGCGTAATAACCGGCGCCATCTCGGCTGCAATTGCTGTGTTACCATCGGTGTTAGCGCCAGGTGTAAAAGTACCAATTATAATGATTGCTCTAATCCTTTTAGAAATTGTTGGGATTGGATTAATTGTGCTTGTGGTGGTAACACATCGAACGTTGAAAGGCGATTTGGTGCCTGCGTTGAGAAAAGAATAACTAGTGTGCTGCCATTTTTATTTTGGTACTTTTTATAAGTGCTGGCGACTAGACCGCCACAAACAGAAAATATGTAATAGCTTTCGTAAAAGTTAACATGAAATATATTAAAGGCATAATGACCGTTCCAAATATCTATATATTTTTGTCGAATGACAAAAAAACTATTGCTTTTTACAAAAGGAATCGTTATATTCGTCCATCAAGTCATTGTACCCTGTTTTAACTTTTCAGTTTTGTAGATTTTGGTTGATTAGATGATACAAGCAAGACAAAATTAGATTCGTGTGGAACAGTGTAAGCAGACTGTTCAACACGATTTTTTTTTGTGCTGAAAGGAAGAACAAGGAGGGTATTTCAAACATTTTTAGTTAAAGGATCTATCTTATGGAAACAGGAACTGTAAAGTGGTTCAACGGCTCAAAAGGCTACGGCTTTATTTCCCGCGAAGCGGGCGACGATGTATTTGTTCACTACAAAGCAATTTCCGGTGACGGATACAAATCATTGGACGAAGGCGACCAGGTCGAATTCCAGGTTGAGCAGGGACCAAAAGGTTTACAGGCAGCTAACGTTAGAAAACTATAATTCTCTTATAGACTGACTTAGTTTAAGAAAAGCCCCGGCTATTAAAAATAGTCGGGGCTTTTTATTTATAATGGCTCAATTCAAATTTATGACGCTTGATCTTTTCTTCTACGTTTATGGGAGACTATAAAATTAAATTGACTTTTAAAATTAGAATGCTAAATTAATTAATGACTTCGAATTAGATAGAATTCTCTAAAGTCAAACTGTAATTTCAGTATTATTGTAATTTTATTTTGATCCGTTTGAATCGGTAATATTGACTATGTAACCAAATCTGTAGCGCTATTCGAGGCTATTGTGAAATTAAGCCATGTCCGGCTGAATTTTTTGAAATACAATAAAATAAACAGGCTGGACCTTTATGGATTGCAACGCGCCACAGTGCACACCTGAATCGTTTCTTTGATATAATTTTGTTAAGGAAAACAGATGATGAAAGCGCTGCACTCCAAATATTCAGTGCATTTCTGATCCATGCATGTTCTGCTGATAGCCGCCACAAATAACTATGTATGAAAGTAGAACATGGAATAATTTAAAATTGGGAAGTTAAAACCGATGCCATCAAAATCCTTTATCGATCTCCGCAACGTGAATAAACTAATTTCCCTGAAAAAGTATGATGAAGCGGAAAGAATCTTGCTAGAGCTAAAGGAACAACATCCCGATGATCATTTCATTGATGGTGCCTTGATTAACGCTTATTTAAAATCCGGTGTTTACGACAAGGCAAAGCGTATCATCGATGGCATGCTTCGGGAAAAACCTGACGACTACTTTTTCCTTAGCCGAAAGGGTGATTTATTAGCAGCGACCCGAAAAGTCAAGGCGGCGTTGGAACTATTTAATCAACTCTATAACACAAATGAAGATCCGCATATTGGCTGGCGACTGGCTAATTTATATTTCAAACAAAAGAAGTACGATAAAGCTGAATACTTTTTCGATCAAACCATTCCAAAGCTCTACGATAAAGCCGAATTATTCTTCCTAGGATTTCAAATAAAACGTGCGCTGAACAAAAATGATGATGCTGCTAATCTGCTCGAGCGAGCCATTCATTTGAGTCCTGATCCAGCTTATTATAAATCGCAACAGATGAATTTCAAAGCTGAAATGAAGGGAATATCAGCAAGTGAATGGGAAAAATCGCTTATTTACTCGGAAAGCAAATTTGATCCCAATGTGATAAAACAACTGGCAGAAAAATTTCTGAAAGAGAAAAAGTACGATAAGGCGGAGTTACACTTTAAAGAAGTTTTAAAACGTGAGAGTAATAATTTATTTTATAAAAGTCGATTGGCCTATGTGTATTATAAATGGCAGAAATATGACCTGGCGCTATCGCTGTTTCTTGAACTGCCTATGAAAAATTTTCTGGTACCCAGTTTTATGACAATGGTAATCAATGCGGCGCGGAAAACCGGGCAGGAGAAAATGGTAATATCATATTTACGAGTATTGCTGGAAAAAAATCCGGACGCAGCACAACTTTATGGCGCAATACGGACATTGGAAAAAAGGATATAAAATTTTGAATGTTGAGTTTTAACTTAATGAGTGTGTATCAAATCGTAGGCAGCACAGTACATTCAACAGAATTTCTCATTGACTAAGGGGCTGTATCAAAAGTCAAAATTCGTATAATTTCTTTATGCTGAGCGAAGTCGAAGCATGTTGTTTTATCGTAATTTATCATCCTTCGACTACGCTCAGGATGAAGTTTGACAAGACTTTTGATACAGCCCCAAATAAAAAACAACTTTTTGGCTTTAGCCACTCATCTAATATAATTAAAGGGCTAAAGCCCGGCTACTTTTTGCGTGTTTCCACCACGCCCTGAAGGACGTGGTTAGTCACAATTCATGTTATAAGACGATTATAGGGGATCATGCCCCCAATTTGATACACACTCTAATTTAATCTACTCACTATTTATTTTAGCTTTAAAATTTAACAATATTTCAATAAATGCGATCTACCAGGCAAATCCTTGATCTATGCTTTTGATAGGGGAATTGATATGAAAAAAATCCGGGACCTGATCGAAATACCGCACATCGAAACGGTCATCAAAATAAATGAATTGTACGATTATGATAGCGTAAATTTACAGCAGAAAATTTACGATACATTTGTGCTAACAGAAGAAGTGTTGTCCGGATTGGCGCTCATCGTCAAAAAAATCGCCAGGAAAGAGAATGCGGGATTTATCGTAAAAGGGAGCTACGGTTCCGGGAAAAGTCATCTGCTGGCGTATATCGCAGCGATCGCCGGAAGCCCGGCGCTGTTTAAACGGTTGTGCGTGGCGTCACAGGAAATTGCACATTATCAAAAAGAATTTTTCCCGGGAGAGATGTTGGCCGTGCCGGTGTCGCTCACAAGTTACCAACAGAATATTTCGCTTGAAAATGCAGTGTTCGATTCAATCCGAAAAAAAATTATCAACACAGGAATTAGCTTTCCGGAATCGATTAGTGGTAAAATAATGGATGATTTTAAAACGTTTGTCGCTCCGGATTTGACGGATGAATTTTTTAGTCAGTATGGCGATGCTCCGATTGAAGGACAGGTCGCGCATTTGCGGGAATTTCTGAGTGACAAAAATATCTCATTCACACCGGTCATGTCGCGAGACGATTTATATACCATCATTGAAAAATCGTTACAACAACATTTTCCTGGCGGCCTGGTGCTGCTGATCGATGAGGTGTCTGAATTCCTAAGATCACGCTCAGAGATTGATATTAACAGTGAAGATATCCGATTTTTACAATTTCTGGGTGAGTGGAATCTAAGCCTGAATTGTTGGATAGTGCTAAGTATGCAGGAAGATATCGAGGAAATTTCCAGCATGTCGGAAGTAGCGCTAAATAAAATCCGTGACCGCTACAACAATCGGATTCATCTTTCCACTACACACATCAAAGAACTGCTGAAAAAGCGTTTATCTATTAAAAAAGACAATAGCCGCGATGAAATTAATAAAATATATTTCGAATTCCGCGATTATTTCCCAACGTGGACGCTTGATTTCGAAGAGTTTTACAATATTTATCCTGTACATCCGGCCACAGTTTATTATCTGGAGAGCATTTCCAATTTATTTTCCAAATCCCGTGGCATGGTGGAGTTTTTCTATAACAGTCTGCACGCCGATATGCCGGACAGTAATCTCTCGTATGTCGATCACGATGCCAATGTACTGATCACGCCGGATCAGGTATTTGATAATTTTCAGGATAAAATTCAGGAAAATCTGGCAACGCACGATTTCGTGGATAAAATTTATAGAGATTACACGAAGGAAATTCCGTTAATTTTCAAACCATCAACGGATCGTGACGCCGATGAAGTACGCGAAGAAATCCAGGTTGCCACGCGACTCGTGAAAATTCTTATTCTCACTGAAATTGCACCCGGTCTAAAAAAACTTACCATCAGCAAATTGGCCGAGTTGACTGGAAAGGGCGTATCGCAGCTTGAGCAAGATACAAATATTAATTATATTCGTTATGTGCTTAGTAAATTAATGGCCGCACTTTCCTATATCAAACGTGAGGATGTCGATGGCAAGTACAATGATATCTATTACATTTCGCCGGAAAAGACTGCGCTGAACCGCTTCGATGATGAAGTTCGCAAAAATATTGATCGCATTGCCAGCATCGAGAAAAAAGCGATTCAATTGTTGATTCAGAATTGTGCTCACCCCCGGTTACCGCTGCAAAATTTCTATCAGCGTGAAATTACAGAACAATGCGGTTGGCAGGAGACGTCACGTAAATTGCTGGTGACTATGACAATGCCTGATCGGATTGACGATAATCTACTCACTGAATGGGAACGCAAAATAGAAAAGGGGAATGTTGAATACATTTTGGCGTTGGGTTATCCGGTGACAGGAACGGAAGATAAAGCCGACTTATGGCGACGTATCTCCCAACGATCATTCCGTATGAAAAAGTCGTTTGTTTATTGGCAGCCGAATGTGATCCATGGCAAACCGCTGCAATTGCTCATCAACTATTTTGCCCAACAGCATACATATCGTAGTATTCTGAGTGAGAATCCAGCATTTTTCGGCGGCTACGAAACCGAGATTCGCCAACGTATTGATGATTTAAGTCATCAGGCAATGGATATCGTGATTGAGGCGTACTTTCCACCGACGCTGTACATGGATGGCGATGTTGATGTGTTCATGGATGTGGCCCGGATTATTGTCGATTTCAATCAACTTAAACAGAAACTAACAGATCGATTGTTAGGCGAGTTGTACACAGAGCATCATAAAATCAAACCGATCATTTCCGAGCCGCCGTTATCATCGATTCATGAAGTGTTGCATTACATTAACGACAATATCATCGGACAACATTTTATCGTCCCGTCCGAATCGATGAAATCACTCATTAAAAATCTGATTGAAAAACTATACCTGATAAAAGTTCGTGAGAATGATATTTCTATTGAACCGCGACCTGAGCAGTCGACCTTTGTCCGTGAATTGCTGAAAGTAATTGAAGGGCAACGGCCGGGCTATGATTATTTATTTCCCTATTTGCGACATTCAGTGTTTGGCTGTACGGAGCCGCAGTTTGTTATGACATTGTACATGCTGTCAGTTGCCGGGTATATTCAAATTTGTGTGAATGGCAAACCAGTTAAGCCGAATCAATTGACAGTGCAGATGATTCAATCTGCGGATTTGATCATCCCTGGCGAACAGGTGTCACAGCGATTTTTAAAAGAGCATCAGAAACTCGCCCCGCTGGTCGGGAAAATTAACGCCAATGAATTGCATTTAAAGGGACAGGAACGAGTTTGGGATGAACTGTTGCAATTCCGTGAACGAAATGAACACCGCATTGCCAATAAATCAGCATTGTTGGAACGTTATCGGGCGATTCCCCCGTTTACTGATGCCACATTTTCTGATGATCTGAAAGCGTTGGACTATTTGGCAAAGCTACTCGAGCATATCAAACATTCGTATCCATCGAGAAAGGGTATCGACCTGGTATTAGTGGCAGTTGATTCGGAAGCCGTATTGCAGGAAGCCCTGCTTCGGCTGGAACATCTTCTAGGACTGGATAATGCCAAATTACAACACATTGTTTTTATTCATGAATATATGAGTAATCCATTTGTTCGGGATATCCTGCAGGATAGTGAATTGCTCGATCAATTTCAATCAATTAACGAAACAATCACCGGATTCGGAAGCGGTCTGAATGGTGTTAACATCGAACGATTGTTTTCGGATTTTGAAGGATTTCGCTCAGCATACATGCAGGTGTATACGGTGCATCACGATTCATTGTATCCAAAAAAGTATTACGCTGCGGTTCAAAATATCCGGGAGACGTCGGAGTACAATGTGTTGCAGCTATTATCCGGCATTGAGCTGATATCTGTGAAAAACGATTTGATTCACATTGATAATCTCATCAATTCATTGCTTGGCATGCAGTGCCGTAACGATTTGACACGTGAGTTGCAATACAAGCCCGTGTGCGCGTGCGAATATCGGAATCAGTCGGCAGAGCGTCAGTATTCAGGGGATGAGTTACTGGACATGATCAAATCAGGTATTCTTGAATATTTTGCTGCGATTCAATCCAGGGAAATTGCTGATAAAATTATCCGGTACAAATTGACATTTAATCAGGTGCACGATCAGGATCGCGGCAATGTGCTTGATTTTTTTCTGAACATGGATACGACGAGCTTTCCGGCAGGAATTGAGCTGGCACGGAACATTAATGCCAATACAATTGGGATTATCAATGAAGCGCTCACTGGCGATATCCGAATTATTGAAAAAAATCTCAATGAACTGACGGATTCATTATATGGAAGGAAATTCAAGCCCGCACAAATAAAACAAATTTTTCTTGACTGGCTGGCAGAATCGGAAATGCCCGACGGTGATGTGTATATTTCCATTTCTGATATACAGCGATCAAGTGCTAAATCTCAACTGGCAAACCTGCCTGCCATTCTAATCGATGAGTTACGAAAACTCATGCCGGAAACCACTATCGAGCGCGCCAGTGAACTGGTGATTCTTGACTATTTAAATGCCATGCTGAAATCATACGGGATTGACGTTCCGGGTTTTAAAGCCGAACTGGATGAGCCAGCAAAACGTGGCATGATCATAGATCTGTTCCCACAATCGATGGATCTGCTCGCCTGGGTTTCGGAGAAAAATCGAGCCTTACTCTTTGAATACCTCAAGCCTGACACCATACCAATCGATGTACTAATCAAGCTGTACAATGAAGCTCAGCGATTTACGGCAATTCGTATGGCAATTATTGCAGCGCTGTACAAAAATATTAATACATTCGCTGAGGCGCCAGTCATTTATAAACTAACCGACCAATCGGCGCCGACATTTTTCCTTCGACATTTTCTCCTGCTGAATCAGCTTAACCGCACGCCGTTGCAGATTCCGGAGGCATTCTTTAGTTTTCTTCAGTTGGCAGTGGATGAGATGAAAAACGTCTACTTGTGCAAGAAATTGATTTCCATCAACCAGCAGCAACAATACTTACCAGTGGAATTTTCGCGCTTCATTGAAAAGCCGGTACAGGATCGCCTTATCCGACTGGAAAATGAATTTCAAGGAAACTTGGCCCAATGGGATACCGAACGAAATTCGATTGGTCGACAACTTCTGAAAATCAGAGAGCGGGAATCGCCACGTATTATCATTATTGATGGTTTGCGTGCGGATTTCTATTTACTGTTAGCGGATGAATTATGCAAGCATGTGGATGCTTATGTCGAAGAACAGCATTATTGCCTGTCATTACGCCCATCCAATACCGAAACTTATTATGAGCTTTTAGACAAGCACGCCATTCCTTATTACAAAACAGTGGAGCGGGAATACAATCTTGAAAAATTTAAAAGTCAGTTTCTCTCCCTGGATGGTGGTGAACAGCTATATATTATCAGCTTTCTCGATGAAAAAATTCATAGTGAAAAAGCCGGTCTGGTCGATTTATTCGGTGACTTTCTTAGCCGGCTCGAACGTTTCTTATTTCCGATTTTGTCTCAGCTTCCGAAAGAAACGGTTTTTTATATTTCCAGCGACCATGGCTTTGCTGAACGCACTGGCTATGCACTTAAAGATGAATCGCGTTACTTCCATGGTGGTGATAGTATGGCGGAGCGGATTGTGCCGGTGGGGAAGTTTAGGAAGGGGTAAATGGTAACTATGATAACGTTGATATTCATAGTAAAATTCTTATAGGACCAAAATAGAAAATGAAAAATTTTATTTAGCAGGATTAATCATTTTCAATAATTCGATGAAAAAGATCTCTCGAACTATGAATAACAGCAAGTACATCAATCTTATCCGGTTTTATGTAATAAATAATTCTATAGTTTTTTTTCAAGAACCTCGCGGATTTGTTTCATATCATATTCCGGCACTTTACGTCCTGAGAAAGGGAAATTTCCAATTTGTTTGGAACGCTGGGTAAGTCGATCTACAAGTCGTTTGGCATATTGTGGGGAGTCTAATGAAATGTATGAATAGATAGCATCGAGATGATTTTCAGTTGTGGAGGTCCAAAAAACAGTCATTCAGATATTCCGTATTTTTTACGTATATCATTTACTGTTTTAGTCCGGTTCGCATTACTATCAGCCAGCCCTTTTTCAATTGTCTGCCTAACATAAATTTCATAAATTAAATCATCCCATGTTGAGTTATCAGGCATATTATCGATAAGTTTGTGGGCCTCATCTTTTGCAAGAATGGTTGCCATATTTTATATCCAATCAGTCGTCATTAATTTCAAAAGTTATAATCATTTTAATAAAATAGTATATAAACTGAATTATTCATAAACTTTCTCTGAAGTTGAGTCAATGTCAATATTTTCATTTAACTAAGTTCGATTGGATTTTAAAACTCAGTTTTTTTTGATAAAATTCAGAAACGTGCACCATTCAGGTTGTCTGCATTCCTTAGTGAATTACAATGAATAATCCAGGATAAAAATCAAGATAAAAATATGGTGCACATCTAAAAAACTCCATAAATCATCCCACTCACCGTTGCCATTACCACAACAAGCATCACGTACGTTAACATTTTTTTCGTCCCAATTACGCTGCGAATCACCAACATATTAGGCAGGCTCAATGCAGGACCAGCAAGCAGTAACGCCAGCGCCGGACCTTTGCCCATACCTGCGCCCAATAAGCCCTGCAAAATCGGGATTTCAGTTAGTGTAGCGAAGTACATCAACGCACCGGAAACGGATGCAAGCAGATTCGCCCACAAAGAATTTCCGCCAAGCGCTGTCTGAATCCAGTTTGCCGGAATGATGCCAGCGTTGGTAGCCGGACGTCCCATCAGGAAGCCTGCGACCAATACACCTGCGAACAATAGCGGTAATATCTGCCACGCGAAAAACCAGGTTTGGTCGATCCATTCGTGCAATTCATCTTTCTTGAACCATTGCCATAATTGAATTGCTAATATAAGTAGCAAAATTCCGGTCAAATACCATTTGATGTTGAAAACAGCATACCACAATCCAGCCATCTCTTTGGGCTTTCCCCAGGCAGCGAAAATCAATATTAACACCAATGTTAGAAAATAAATTGCATTTTTCCATAACGGACGCTCGGTTTCATCGATATCCAGGGTAAAATTATTCGATTGACTATTTCGTGTTTGTTCTTCTTTGCGAAATAAAAACGACATTGCCAGACCAATGAGTATTGAAAACAGAACTGCGCCAATGGCACGGGCAATACCAAGTTCCGGGCCGAGCACACGAGCGGTTAATAAAATAGCAAGTACGTTTATTGCCGGACCTGAATATAGAAATGCTGTCGCCGGGCCAATGCCTGCACCGCGTTTGTAAATACCAGCGAATAACGGAAGCACAGTGCATGAACACACGGCCAGAATTATTCCCGAAATTGATGCAATGCTGTAGGATACAACTTTCCTGGCTTGCGCACCAAAATATTTCATGACGGCGGCTTGATTCACAAATACAGAAATTGCCCCGGCAATGAAAAATGCTGGCACCAAACAGAACAGCACATGTTCGCGTGCGTATTCCTGCAGCATGAGAAACGATTCCACCAGAGCTTGTTGAATATTTGCTCTCCCAAACGGGATGAAATATGCTGCCAAAAATGTTGTGATAATTAGTGATAGTTTAGTTCGATTGTTCATTCCTATTTCCAATTATTTGAAAATTATGTATATTCCGCTGAAAATCACCAGTACACCACATGTTTTTCGGAGCAGAATTGTGCCTTTAGTTTTTTCGGTCCAGTTAAGGTATATTTGAACTTTTTCAGCAAGTGTTCCGGCCATAACAATGATTATGCTGTGCCCACTGGCAAATGCAAGTAACAAGGCAATCGATAGCAGGAGCTGGGTGGATGCTGTTTGAAAGACAATACCCAACATTGGTGCCATAAATGCGAACGTACACGGACCAAGCCCGATACCAAATATTAATCCCAATACAAATGCGGCGAGCCAGCTATTCCCGGATGTCTGATCACTGTGGAACCCGTCCCAATCAAACCGTATGATATCAAGCAGGTATAAACCAACTGCAAGAAATACGACCGCAATTATATAATTGCCCGTGTTTCCGATATCGCCCAGCAATCGACCTAATGAAGCAGTGATCAAGCCGATCAATGCGATCGTTATAAGTATGCCGATGGCAAATAGTATCGAAAGCGAAAAGGCGGACCGGATCGAACCATATCTTTTCTTGTTGATAAAGCCGATAATCAGTGGGATACTGGAAATATGGCAGGGGCTTAACAGAACACTTAAAATTCCCCAAACAAATGCGGCACAAATGGCAATCGCCGGGCTTCCAAAGATCGCGGTACTGAACCAGGTGAATAAATTAGTAAGCATCCGGTTCGTACCTATTCATCAATTTCGGCTGTTTTAACAATCGCTAAACCACGCTCGACGAGCAATTTCTTGATGTCCTCAATGGGAAAATATCCTTCATGGCGGAAAAACTCATTATTGTTTTCATCAAGAAACACCTGCGTCGGAATGAGTTTGATACCGTATTTTTTACCCGGTACCGGATCTTCCCAGACATCATAGAACACAACATTGATTTGATCGCCAAACTCGCTTTCGATAGTTTTCATCACCGGCTGCATCATTTTACAAGGGATACATTTCACCGATCCAAGCTCCACAAAGGTTACTTTTGCAGTTTGATTGTGCGTTGTGGATTCAGTGCTTATCGTAAGCGATTTGTTTTGTGAAAGATTTTTGTCCGCGTTATTATTACTACAGGTTAAGCATATAAATACAGTTACTATGAACAAATAATGAACCGGATGTTCCATCAATTTCACTTTTACTACTCCTTGCTATGACGCAATCAATTTGCTTCACGAATCCATGATTTAATTTGTTCAAACGATGGCAATTTTCCGGCTGATTTTAATTGTTCGTTAATCACTAATCCAGGAGTCATCATCGCGCCGTAATCAGCGATACGGTTTAAATCCTTTACTTTTTCAATACTGGCATTAACTTCTAATTCAACGATAGCTTGTGTTACCATTGCTTCAAGTGAATTGCATTTGGCACATCCGGCGCCTAACACTTTGATCGTCATAAAATTGCTCCCTACATTTTTATTTTCCGGTCAGCTTATTGTACAATGCTGTCAATTTCGTTTGAAATATATCCTGAATCGTGGTTTCATCATCTTTGATTGGATAGGCCGGAATTAAATCCATGACTTCTGTCGCAGGGCGGTCGGTATCGTACATTAAATTGACTGCGCCTTTTAACATATCGGGAATGCCGGCAATTAATTCATCATCGGAAAGGCCAAAGGTCTTTCCCAACTCTTGCAGCTTAACCCACTGTGGCCAGAAATAGGTGGGGCCCATGGCTGTGATAATAGCATACGCTTCCAGTTTGTCTTCCTTTACAATTGGCGCTTCTCCCCATGCGTGAAATAGTTTGTTCAAGTCGGCTCTCTCGTTTGAAGGAAATCCATTGGTAAACACAACCGGATTATAGCCCTGATGGATGAGTGATGGAGCGTTGGGAATCATGCGAATTATTCGTTTGAATCCACCCAGCATTGTTGACATTTTTTCGATGGATACAACCGGCGCCAATGAAATAAGAATCGATTTCGGCTGCAATTCATTTTTTATTTCGGCCAGTACATCCTTCACAATCGGAGGATGAACCGACAAAAAAACAATCTGCGCACGCGCAGCTAGTTTGTTATCCGTTACCGTTTGGAAACAATTTGGGGCGATCGCCTGAACTTTTGTTAATACCTTTTCGTCAGGATCGGATATTGTTACATTCGCTGGTAATTTGCCACGTGTGGCCAATGCTTTTAAGAGCAACCACGTAATGCGTCCACCGCCAATAAAACCAAATGATGAATAAGCCATGATTCCTCCAATATGGAAAGTAATTTTTTCTATGATAAAATGGTGCAAAACATGTCACATATATCAATGTGCATGCTGTACACCCGCTATTTACTTAAAAAAATTGAACTGTAATTTTACGCCATGCACTCAAAATCTTTGCTGCATTTTATTCTTTTTTACTTACCAGCCAAATTTCACCTGAACAAAATACGCATTTTCATTAACGAACGTATCATAGGCGTAAGCCCCGTCAATTCGAAGGAATCGGAAAATATTTAATCCCAATCCGAAAGTTGCTTTTTTATCGGCCATTCCCACACGAGGGGTGACTGTCAGTACATTGTTGACAGCTTGAAAACGATATTCTATTCCTAATCGAATCCGTTCGGTGGTTTCTTCATAACGAGTGTCGTTTCCTGCAATATCATACCAGTCAAACGATATATCCCAGTTCGGCCTAATTGGATGACAAATGCCAATACTCATTATGAAAGGAACGTCCAGTTTAAATGGCCTGGTTACAGTTGTCTGCCAGGTTGAATCGGATTTTGTTTCCCAATCGATTGTATGAAACTGGAAATCAGTATCGATCGATTTGGTAATCTCTTTTACCGGAATGATGTTCTGAAACACAGCGCCAACCGAAGTTCCCCACTTAAATTGATACTGCGCACCGAGGTCGCAAGTAAGGCCGGTGACATCTGATTTTAGTTTTTTCCAGGTCTCACTGATAATCGTCTCGTAATCGGAAACAGCAATTTTATCAATCAGGAAGCGTCGATTAATGATTTTTAGATTAGCCCCGATAGCTAAATTCTTTGTAATTGGCCGGCCGTACCCAACCGTTCCGACAACATCCATGTAAGATGAATAGAAGGCAACCGGAAATGCCTGGTCGGAAAATTTACGTGGACCAATAACTGCCGGCGCCAATGCAGCAGTTAATTGTAGCACCGCTTTTGCCGTTTGTACTGGATGATCCAACGTCGTTGGTAAATCCACCTCTAATAAGGATTCAAATGTAGGACTGAGCAGTACTTTGAAACCCGCCTGTCCGAATCCATATAGTGAAAATCCAAAATTACCGACCTGAGCACTGATGCCCGGCAGCAGGCGAATGCCATGAAGTTTCGGATCATCTGCTGGTCCGGTAACTTCGATGAACAGATCGTTTATGAATTGCAGACCTGACTGTATTTCATGGAGCGCATCCAGTTTCTCTTGATTGGTAGCGCCGGATGCTGTTAACGCATCGAGTCCATCATAAATTTGATTCAGTGAAATTGCTTCTTCGAATTCAGAAACATGTTGACTTAAATAATTTGCTGCATCGTATGTCGATGGCGGCATGCTGGCTTGCACCCCGACAAATTCGACTGAAAATCGTTTCTGACCAAGCAGCGCCGGATTATACATCATGGCATTAAATGTTTTGCCATTGGCAATTTGCGTATTCCCCATGCCGATCGCCCGAACATCTTCCGCATTCACCGGATAGCTTAAATGAATTGTCTCCGCAGTCCGAAACACATGGGCCGATTGATTTTGAGCATGGAGATTCATAATCAGGAATAAATTGATAAGCAGAAATTTGGAAATTCGTAACATAATTAACCTCCTGTTTTGGAACGGATATGTTAGAAATTCAAATGTTTCTTTTATCATATCAAGATTCTTCATTCAACAATATAATGCCAATTCATATTCGTACATACTCTACATACGCAGCGTCACTTTTTGAAATATTTTTTCTGAAAATACAACGCCACATTCACAAGACCAATCAACGCGGGCACTTCCACCAAAGGACCAATTACTGCCGCGAACGCCTCTCCGGAATTAATACCGAACACTGCCACAGTTACGGCAATCGCCAATTCAAAATTGTTACTGGCAGCAGTGAACGAAAGCGTAGCTGATTGAGCGTAATCTGCGCCGACTTTTTTGCCAAGATAAAATGACACCAGAAACATTACCACAAAATAGATTAGTAAAGGAATCGCAATTCGAATGACATCCATTGGCAGTTGAACAATGTATTCACCTTTTAATGAGAACATCACCATAATTGTAAACAATAACGCGATCAGCGTAATCGGACTAATTTTCGGGATAAATTGGTTTTGATACCATTGTTTGTTTTTCAACTTGATTAACGCAAAGCGAGTTACGATGCCTGCAATAAATGGAATTCCGAGATATATGAAAACGCTTTTGGCAATTTGTCCGATTGTAATATTCACGGCTGTCCCTTCAAGGCCAAACCACGTCGGCAAAACGGTGATAAACACGTAAGCGTAAACAGAAAAGAACAGCACCTGAAAGATAGAATTAAACGCAACCAATCCCGCAGCATATTCCGAGTCGCCTTTGGCCAACTCGTTCCAGACGATTACCATAGCAATACAGCGTGCCAGCCCAATCATGATCAGGCCATACATATATTCGGGATAACCATTCAAAAAAACTATTGCCAGCACAAACATCAGGATTGGGCCGATAATCCAGTTCTGAACAAGTGACAAGCCCAGTACGCGCCAATTGCGGAAAATCTCGCCAAGTTCCTCATATTTGACTTTTGCCAACGGGGGATACATCATCAGAATTAATCCAATTGCAATCGGAATATTAGTAGTTCCCACCTGAAATAAATTCCAGAAATCAACTATTTGAGGAGCCAAATATCCTGAACCGACACCTACAAGCATTGCCAAAAAAATCCACAATGTCAGATAACGATCGAGAAATGATAGCCGTTTACTAATATGTTCAGTCATCATCATGCTTTCAATAGGTAATTACAAAATTTTCTAATGTTGATTTTATCTGATCACGAATAGCCCGGAATACATTCAATATTTGTTCATCAGTGCCCGTAGCATCTGCCGGATCGGGGAAACTCCAATGAATGCGTTCACCTGAACCGGGAAACACCGGGCAGCGTTCTTTCGCATTGTCACATACTGTGATGATATAATCAAACGCATCACCAACATACTTTTGAACGTCATCGGATGTATGATGCGAAATATCGATCCCATCCTCCTGCATTACCTGGATTGCCCGGGGATTGACCTTACTTGGTTCAATCCCAGCGCTAACAACATTGAATCGTTCGCCGGCCATATGGCGGATATATCCCTCGGCGATTTGGGACCGGCATGAATTACCGGTACAAAGAACGATTATATTTTTTTTCATCATAGAATTTTTGTTTACATTTCGTAATCTGTCGAAATAAAGCTATTCAAAAATTAATTTCGGCTATCTACACAACTCATTACGGTATGCAGTCTTCAGCTTTTCTGCATCCATCTGGATTTGTTCATCATCGTTCAGCCAGAATGAAAGCAATGGTAACAAGCCGGTGATGAACAGGCTCGAACTTTGTGTGTTTATGGAATAATCCACCCACTTACCATCCTTAATATCAAAAATTAAACCAGCCTCTTTTAAAATGCTTAAATGATTGGAAACCGTGGATGTTGCCAGCCCGAGTACGGTTGTCATTTCGCAGACACAGAGCTGTCTTATTTGCAGCATTTTAAGGATGCGCAACCGGCTTTTGTCGCCCAATGCTTTGAAAATTTTTATCAATGAATCCATATACAAGTCCTTTAAACATTTCGATGAATATAGAAATGTTATTGGAAAAAGTCAAGAGAAATTTCATTTGACTGTTAAAAAGTATTCCTAATTGAAAAAATTAAACTTGAATTCTGCAAATAATTTGTTAAATTAAATACATATGATAATAAGAAAGGGTAATGATTCAATGAAAAATCTTAACCGTCGTACTTTCCTTAAACACTCTTCTCTTGGTCTGTTAGGTGTTTCACTCATGGGTTGTGCTTCAAAACAACAACAATCTCCAAATTTTGTAATAATTTTTATCGATGATATGGGTTATGGCGATACGAGCCGAACTGGTCATCCGACCATTAGTACGCCCAACCTCGATCGACTGGCGGATCAGGGCGTGACTATGACGCAATTCTATTCGGTAGCTGCCGTCTGTTCACCATCCCGGGCAGCATTGTTAACAGGGCGTTACCAAATTCGCAATGGTGTGACAAAGGTTTTATTCCCGTATCATGATGTTGGTCTGCCGAAGACCGAGAAAACACTTGCTTCATTATTAAAGCAAAAGAGCTATGCGACAGCGTGTATTGGAAAATGGCATTTGGGTCATCACCCGGAATTTTTACCTACGAGCCACGGATTTGATTATTATTACGGTATTCCTTATAGCAATGATATGGATGTTAAAGAGTGGGGAGGCATTCCCACGCCGCTTATGCGGAATGAAACGATTATTGAACAACCGTGCGACCAAACAACAATCACAAAACGCTATACTCAAGAATCAAAAAAATTTATCCAGGAACATAAAGATAAGCCGTTCTTCCTGTATCTTGCTCATACCATGCCACATTTTCCGTTATTCCGTTCAGAAAAGTTTGTTGATATCTCCCGACGTGGTTTGTATGGGGATGTCATTTCAGAACTCGATTGGAGTGTCGGACAGATTATGGATTGTTTGAAACAGCAGGGGCTTGAAAAGAATACGCTACTTATTTTTACATCCGATAACGGGCCCTGGACAATGAAGGGTGTGCAAGGCGGTAGTTCCGGACTATTACGTGGCGGGAAAGCTTCCACATTTGAAGGCGGTGTGCGTGAACCTTTTATCGCGCGATTTCCCGGTAAGCTTCCGGCTGGCAGTATCAATATGGAAGTCGCCACAACAATGGATTTGTTTACGACATGTCTAACATTGGCAGGTGTTCCTGTGCCTGATGATCGCCCGATCGACGGAAATGACTTAATGCCCGTGTGGCGAAATGAACAGTCATCAAAAAGCGATCCGGTTTATTTTTACTGGGACGATAAATTGGCAGCGATGCGCTCGGGAAAATATAAACTGCATTTCCGCAAGCATATTGGTAATTGGGTATGGGTTGATTGTGATCCGTTAGAGTTGTATGATTTGGAAATTGATCCGTCGGAGAAATATGAAATTTCGGCACAATTCCCGGAGATTGTCAGTCGTCTGACGGAACAAGCAGAAAAATTTAAGAAAGAAATTGCTGAGCGCGGCGAGAATAAAGAACTCATCGAGAAATTAGAAAACTGGCAACAATCGTAGACAGGTTTTCGATGTTATACTAAGGTCGAACTGGTTTTTGGATTTAATCTTTAATTCCCTTCCATTTGAAGGAAGGCCGAAGGTAAGGGAAGGTTTATAAAAAAGAAAACTGAAAACCAATTTGTTACCAGTATAAATATGATTCAATAGAAGACGGAAAGGCGAATTCACTATGGAACGAATCGGTTTTATCGGACTGGGGATTATGGGCGCACCGATGGCCCAAAATCTGATTAAAGCAGGGTATTATCTGCACGTTTATGATATCGATCACGATCGGACTATCGCTGTTGCCAGCAGCGGTTGTTCGAATGCATCATCAGCATATCATGTCGCGCGCACGAGCGATATTATTATAACGATGGTGCCGGACACACCGGAGTTGGAACAGGTAATTTGGGGCGAAAATGGCATTATTGATGCAGTTCGTCCGGATTCTTTGTTTATCGATATGTCCACGATAGCATCATCGACGGCCATCCGTATGCATGATGCTTTGGTCGCCAAAAAAGTACAGGTACTGGATGCACCGGTTTCCGGTGGGCAAACCGGCGCTGAACAGGCTACGCTTTCTATCATGGTTGGCGGCTCCAAACAGGCGTTTGATCGTGCGTTGCCGGTGTTGAAGGTTATGGGGAAAAATATTGTTCACATTGGTGGACCGGGCGCCGGACAGATGGCTAAAACCTGTAATCAAATTATTGTGGCGTTAACCATTCAGGGAGTCGCCGAAGCTTTGACATTAGCGAAAAAAGCCGGTATCGATGCCGCGAAAGTCCGGGAAGCATTGCTTGGTGGATTTGCTCAAAGTCGAATTCTCGATGTACATGGTCAACGGATGCTCGACAATAATTATCAGCCTGGTTTTAAGACGCATTTGCAACGAAAAGATTTAAATATCGCGCTTCAAACCGGGAATGAATTAGCTGTTCCGTTACCAGGATCGTCACAGGTAGCTGCATTATTGGATGCGTTGATTGCCCGTGGTGATGCGGAATTGGATCATTCAGCGCTTGCAAAGTTAATGGGGGAAATGAGTGGGATTGATTAGCAAAAATGTAAAAGAATGAATTGCTGCTTCACTTACGATATATCGCATTCGAAATTTGCCACGTCATTTTTGATGACATTTATAGGTATCAAAGAGCAAAAGCAATACGATTCACTTCCTGCTTCTCAAACCAGCCGAACTTAATGCCAACAGAAAATAAATGCGGGAAGTGGGAGCTTTCCGTTATTAAGCTTTCGGATTTTTATTAGTGGTCATAAAAACTGTCTTAATGTTTCCCCATATGCTTACGCTTATTCGAAAACCTATTCGATTCATGTTTTCCGTTGTCCGAGTAAGCGGCAGGGCAAAATTATACTCAGTCGACAGCCAAAATTTTTTTATATGTTTTCGGAAATGTTGTTATGCGTAAAATATAATCCCCTTCAATCTTCATAATTGTTCCTACTTTTATAAAATCAATAAGCTTGGCACATAAAACTTAAATGTTTTAATTTTATTGAAATTCCTTTCATAATTTTCAGACATCACGGTAAATAGCAATTGTTCTCAAGAAAAACAGTGCATAAAAACGACATCAATATTTCGAGATATAGAAAAAGAGTTTCAGCTTGACAGG
>JAFGDW010000250.1 GCA_016931935.1 Candidatus Zhuqueibacterota bacterium
AGATGTGAACGCAGTTTCGTTTTATTTACTTATGTCAACATCAGCTCATCATCGCTTTAAGCCGACGCTCTTTGTCGGCTTAAATATTAATCAAATACCTTTCCGATTAGAGAAATAGTATGTTACCTGAAATTCTTCGAGGATTGTCTATTTCGTTGCCTGTGCTTGTCGAAGGCAACTCCTGCAATCGTAGGCTTCGGCAAGCTCAGCCTACATATAAGCCAAAATTAAAATTTTGGATAAGTACGAATCGATTAAAACCAGCAAGGTTTATTTGCTGAAATAAAAATCACCTAAGATGACACGAACATGCTGCGACTCCTATTAAAAACTCGTTTTCGCTACTATTTCAACTACTTACGCCACCATCTGGATCGAATAACTGCTATAGAAATCGGGGTCATTGTCTCGATTTTTCTCCTGTTGCTTGGCCGCTCTCCGGCTGATATCGGATACGACTTTCGCTGGCTCAACGACCCGACGTTTTTCAGAATGTGGTTAACCATACTGACAACAGGAATTTCTGTTTTTTATGTATTAGCTATAACATCAGCATGGCATACGTTACGACCGACGGATGAATGGTCACTACTTGTGTCATCAGCTTTTTCTAACCGAATTCTATTTTATTATTTCCTGATCCGGCAATTCCTGAAATTGGCCGGATTTTACTTCATTGCCCTAGCTCCCATTATCATCAGTGCCGGACTTACATGGTGGAATCGATTGTTGCTTTTTATGGTAGCAACAGGCTACCTGACCAGTATTCAAACTGGCTCATTTTATCTGACTTATTTCTACCGAATTAGAATGTATCGTAGAACTGCCACACGAATAATCTGGCTGATGTTAGCTCTGACCGGCGCTATCGGAATAGCAGCGCTGACTCCAGTCATTCTTCGCGTTCTGTCAAATCATATAATCTGGCAAATGGCTTTTGCAATTTTTCTCAACGTTAGTGCACTTGTTTCATTCCTGTATTTGCGCACATCATTTCGATTACCGGAATCTCGCACAGTATCGAGAAAAAGAACCGCAAAGACTCTCAAAACAGCACCGTCTTCAATTGCTCTCCACTCCCCTGCAAGTATTCTTATCTCAAAAGATTTGTATTTTATCTTGCGCGAA
The DNA here is from genome assembly GCA_016931935.1 of Candidatus Zhuqueibacterota bacterium. Taxonomy (GTDB): domain Bacteria; phylum Zhuqueibacterota; class Zhuqueibacteria; order Thermofontimicrobiales; family Thiofontviventaceae; genus Thiofontivivens. The sequence goes on from JAFGDW010000250.1 coordinate 1,129, forward strand.
AAGAAGTCATTCATTTGGATACCGATTGTAAGTAATATTTTGCTTTTGATAACCGGTCTAAGTGAGGAACAATCCGCTGCCGCTTATTTAGGATTTATTGCGGTGCAATGCGTATTGTATCTGCTTTTTGTTACCCCGGCATTATCGTTATTTGAAAACGATGCAGAGCATGCTCAATTATTACGAATATTACCACTCACGAGTAAACAATTCTGGTGGGCACGTTGGACTATTATGACGCTATTGCTTATACTGATTGCCCTTCCTTCAGCCCTGCTATTGCCGATTCGACACCCAATCGACATGACGTACGGAATTTTTATTTTAGCAGTTGGTTTGCTGCTGCCGGGAGTTACGTCCATTCTGTACTGTAATGCTGGTTTCGGTCTGTTTCCGCATATCCGACTAAGCGGTACAATCATGAGTCTATCATTTGTGATGATGATACTATTCTGGTTTTATATGCCGTTTGGCACAATTATTCTTCTCATTCCCATGTTAAAGTGGGTCCGCAAATCGCAATGTCATTTTTCAAATCTGGAGTTGTCATGATTCAAGTGTCCCAATTAAGCAAATCGTACGAATCCATCCCGGCGCTAAAATCGCTTTCACTGGATGTTCCGCGTGGCTGCCTGTACGGACTCGTTGGTCCGAACGGCGCAGGAAAGTCCACGTTGTTCAAACTGATGATGGGAATTATTGAACCGGACGAGGGCATTATTCAATTGGATGATAAATCTATTCATTTCGGCGACGTCTCATATAAAAGGTCACTTGGCTATGCGCCTGAGCTGCCATTGCTTTACGACTACCTGACCGGTGACGAATTTATCCGTTTTGTCGCGGCAAGCAAAGTGATTGGTACGGATGATTCAATTGAACAAATGAATCATTGGACAACCTTTTTCGGAATGGAATCCAAAATGCCGGAGCTTGTAAAAAGTTACTCACAGGGAATGCGACGCAAACTGTCTTTAATGGCAGCCGTGATCGGTCATCCCCGGATTTTATTACTTGATGAAGCGACCAACGGACTTGACCCTGAAAGCAGCTATAAGTTCAAACAATTCTTGCGCGACTTCTGCAATCAGGGCGGCACCGTTTTGTTTTCATCACATATTATTGAGACGGTCGAGCTTTTATGCGATCGCTTATATATTATTCACAACGGAACGCTGCGCAAGCAAATCGATCGAACAGAATGGGAGACGTATCGACAGCAGGGATCATCGTTGGAGCAGGTGTTTATCAAATTGGTAGGCACGGAGGCAGGTGAGCGTTAATCGGGTATCGGTGATCGGACATTTAAATTTCGTATCCATTCAATAAATGAAAGTGAGTATACCCTTCGACACCGTTCGTGCCGCGAACAGCAGCAGCACGCCGCTGCGAGACGGCAAGCTCAGGGTACTGACTATCGTTGACTGAGTGCTCCATAGGCGCATCTGCCTGTGGCATGATCCGTCGTGGCGGATCAACAAAACCAACTAATATTGAAAGGATACTAAATTTCTATCATAAATTCATTAATAACCTATCGCTTGATCACCGATGACCTCGTATTTGCAATAAGAAGTCAGTTTCAATTATTATTTCAAATCAAAACGAAGGAGCAAACAATGGTACTCGCTGAATTTTCAATGTACCCAACAGATAAGGGTGCAAGCGTCAGTCAATATGTCGCGCCGATTATCGATATCATCGACAAAAGTGGATTATCATATACACTCACTCCAATGGGAACTGTAATTGAAGGACAGTGGGGCGATGTGATGAATGTTATCAGCGCCTGTTTCAAGCAGCTTGAACCACTAAGTGAGCGTATTGCGTGCCAGATAAAAATTGACTATCGTCGTGGTGAAAATTCACGTATGCATTCGAAGATCGAAAAAGTAGCGCAATTGCTTGGTCGCGAAGTGATGCACTCAACTTCTCCCCATAACAAAACTGCACAAGAATAAATATCGACTCCACTCTGCTTATTATTTCCTCCTACTGGTCGATAATTTCTATAATTAGACCACCCGCTCGGAGTGCGCGTAAATGGCATTTATGGAATGGCATCCATCCTACAGTGTTAATATCAAACATTTGGATAAAACTAGCCTTTAATGATGCTTATCAATGCATCGCACGAAGCAATGCGATTAGGAAAAGCCCGAAATATTATGACGGGTTTGTTTCAGGAATTGGAAAAATATGCTCAAATACATTTCAAAAATGAAGAAGAGTTAATGGTTAAAAATGAATATCCCGAGGTCGAAGATCATCAAATTGAACATCGTAAATTTATTCAGAAAATAGGCACCTTTTATCAGTTATACAAAAAGCAGCAAATAAATTCCACCATGCCAATTATGTCATTTCTGACGGACTGGGTATCGAGCCATATCATACGCATCGATAAAAAATACAGCCAATTTTTCAATGAAAAAGGCGTGTTCTAAATAAAGTTTATAATTGTAAAAATCTGATAAATTAATAGAAGTGGAGAATAACAATGGCATTTTTCCAATGGGATCCATCGTATAGCGTCAATATCAGGCAGTTGGATTCAGATCATAAAAAGCTGATTGATCTGGTAAATACACTTCATGAAGCAATGAAAGCCGGCAAGGCAAAAGATGTCCTAATGGCTATTTTCACTGATCTGGAAACTTATACGAAAACACATTTTGCAAACGAAGAACGACTTCTGGAACAGCACCGTTTTCCTGGATTAATACAGCAGCAAATGGAGCATCGTATGTTCGTACAAAAAGTAGCCGAACAGAAAAAAGTGTTTGAAGAAACACACATTTCAACCGCAATGCCGATCATGAATTTTCTGATGGAATGGTTAAAAAAACATATCCTAAATTCCGATAAGAAATATGGCGCTTTCTTAAGTCAAAAGGGTGTCAAGTAATCGCCCGTTTCGGAGAAGCAAATAGTTTAACGACAAATAAAATTTTATGAGGTGAACTATGGGATTTTACGATTGGAAACCGGAATTTACAGTACAAGTAAATAAATTTGATGAGCAGCATAAAAAATTGATTAGTCTGATAAATCAATTACACGATGCTATGAAAGCAGGCAAAGCAACAAGTCAACTGTCACTTGTTTTGGATGAACTAGATAAATACACCCAGCAACATTTCAAAGAAGAAGAAATGATGATGGAACGTTACCAATATCCGGGATTGCCATTTCAAAAGCAGGCGCATGCCATATTTATCAAAAAAATCAGTGAATTTAAAAATGAATTTCAAACCAGCGGCGTGACTGCAACAATCAATGTGATGAACTTTTTGAAGGAATGGTTGACCCGTCATATTCTGGATACAGATAAAAAATACGGGCCTTTTTTTAAGGCAAAAGGTTTGAGATAATTAAAAAAGTTAGACACACGTGCTACGCATTTTGAAAGTGCGTAGCACGTATGCCATTAATCCATCAACAGTGAAAAATCCAGCGAATTGGCTGAATGTGTCAATTTACCGATGGAGATATAGTCCACACCGGTTTCAGCAATCTCTCTGATACTGTCTAAATCAATCCCGCCGGATACTTCAAGTTTCACGGCGCCATTCACCAACGCAACAGCTTCTCTGATTCGTTCAGGCTTCATATTGTCTAACATAATTCTATCCACATGAAGTGTGAGCGCTTCTTTAACTTCATCAAGATTTCGTGTTTCCACTTCCAACTTCGCCTGAATATTTTTTGCCGCAGTGTATTCCCGACATCGGTTCACCGCGGGTGTAATTCCTCCGGCTGCCGTAATATGATTTTCTTTTATAAGAATCATATCGTAAAGACCAATGCGGTGATTATGGCCGCCACCCATTTTTACTGCATATTTTTCGATAGCCCGCATACCGGGACTGGTTTTACGGGTATCAAGAATGCGTACTTTCGTTCCTTTCACCTGTTCAACAAACTGTGCCGTAAGGCTGGCGATACCGCTTAGATGACACAAAAAGTTTAACGCGGTGCGCTCGCCCGTGAGAATACTGCATTGTGGTCCATGAATAATAACGACATCCTGACCTGGCTCCACACGACTGCCATCTTCACATAAGACATTCACTGTCAGTTTCGGATCCACCAATCGGAAGACCTGCTCTACTATAAATCCACCAGCAATAATTCCAGATGCTTTAGCCACAATTCGTGCCTGACCAGTGGCGTCGGGATCGACCGTGGCTAGCGTGGTAATATCCCCATGTTCTCCTAAGTCTTCATCCAGAGCTGTTCGTATCAATTCGGTTAGTATCAGCATTGTTTAGTTCCTCGTACTTTCAATTTCATCAATCTTTTTCTGGGCGCCTTTTCCAAAATTACTGTCGGCGCCACGATCCGCAATGATCTTCTGAAAAACAAGCTTAGCTTCGTCCATTTTTCCAAGTTTCATGTATGCCAGACCGGCCTTGTATTGCGCTGTTACCGCCCAATCAAATTTTGATGGTTTGGAGAGATATTTTACTTTCAAATATTCACTCAGCGCCTGGTCGTACTGGCCTTTTTCCATATAGCAATCTCCGATCCAGTACTGAATACGCGGCTCATTTTCCCGATCGGCTTCACGCTTAAGTTCTTTCAGATAGCTTACGGCCCGATCATACTCTTTCAATTGATAGTAAATAATACCAATCTGGACGCGCGTATCAAACGCATCTTCCGCCAGCGGATAGCGTTCGACATATTGCCGCGAAAGCACCAGCGCCTGATCCCACAAGCGTAAATCGAAATAACATTTAATTAGTGACATCATCCCCCGCCGCAGTGATGCATCCTCGATTTTGGGATTATCGATCGCATTGCGATATGCCAACATCGCATGTTCAACCTGCCGTGATTTGTAGTAATAGAAATCACCCAGCGACAGGTATACTTCGGGGATGATCGGATCGTCGGGATATTTTCCCGGTAACTCTGTCAGAATTTTCAGTGCGTCTTCGTCTTTATTTAGAGTTAAATAAAGTCGCCCCAGAGCATGTGCTGCTTTGGGGCCGTAAGAAGTTTTCTTTAAATCAGAGCGAATGTCTTTGTAGATTTCCTCCGCTTGCTGAAACTCCTTCTCCCGGAAGAAATAATCGCCTTTGGCAATTAATATCTCCCCTTCATATTCATCCGTATCCTTAAAATCTTTTTTAAACTGCTTTAATTCAGCATCCCCTTTGGTGACTTGTCCTGTCTTGTACAGTGCAATGATTGCCTGAGAACGGGCGTATTGTTTATCATTATCTGCAATTAGCGAGTCGGCTGCTGCAAGATAATAACTATGGGCTTTGCTATAGTCTTCCTGCTTCATGAATAAATCCGCCAACCGCACTTTCGCCTGCGCAACCTGGTCAAATTTTGGAAAATCATCAATCAGGCGTTGCAGGTAACTCATTGCCTGCTCCCGTTCATCGGGCTGATTCGCATTCAATTGCCCGGCAAGATAGTACAATGTTTGCGCGGCATAAGCATGTTTTGGAAATTTTTGCAGGAATTTCTGAAAATCTATTTTTGAGGCGGTTTTGTTTTCCAGCAAATAGTCGAATTGACCAATCCGAAATAACACATCGGCTTCAAACGGATAGCGCGATTGTGGCGATTGATAGCATGGCGTATCATACTGCCGTTGATAATTTTTTAACAGTTTCAATCCGTTTTCATAGTCTTTGGTTTTCAGGTAAATTGCCCCCATACGCATGACAGCATTATCTGCCAGGGCGCTGTAAAAGTATGTCGTTACAATTTCCTGCAAGTGTACAATCGCGCTTGTATAATCCTGATTGGCTTCATACATATCTGCCATTAGCATATGCGCTTGCGCTGCCTGCGGGTGATTGGGATGTTGACCGATAAATTGTTTGAAGCGATCGAGCGCTTCGGTCAGCCTGGTTTGCCGCATTAATAACACTGCCCGGAGATACATGGCATCGGCTGCTTCCGGGCTTCTGGGATATCCTGTGACAATTTTATCGAAACAATCATAAACGAAAAGTGAATCATCTATTTGACTTTCACCTGAATCCAAATAACTTTTTCCGAGTAATAGCAAGGCCTTTGGCATAAATGGACTCGTGGGATGATTCATCATAAAAGCAGTCACATACTGTTTCAGGAATTCCCGGTTTTGCTGCACACTATCACTGGCGGCAAGCCTGGTTTCGATAAAATTCATTATTGCATCATCAGTTAACGGACTGTCCGGGTAAGTTTCAATCATTTTCAGGTATTGCACGTTCGCCGTATCCAGCAAGCTCGACACCTGGCCCCGCTCATATTTTTCCTTCATGGCTAATAAATAATTACATTGGGCGAGATAGAACAGGACTTCGTCCTTTGGCACTTGTGATGCGGTATCTTTTGCCAATGCAGAAAAAATTGCTTTAGCGCTTTGATAATCCTTTAAATCATCAGAATGCGTACGGGCTAGTTTGTAACTTAAATCAGCACGGGAAGGATTGGATATCGCCTGCCCGATTAGCGCTGCGAAATTGGACATAGCGACATTCGGCGTTTTGACTTTATAAGTCTGCAAATAATTTAATTGCGATGTCACTTCATCACGCAAATCGGTTGCCGGATAGCGTTCCAGTAATTTCTGGTATTCTGCAACCGCCTGAGAATAATTTTCCAGTTTTTGATAACACCGCGCCAGGCCAAGCCGGGCATCATCCGCGTATTTGCTGGTCGGATAAGCATCCAAAAAATCATAATATAATCGCAGCGCCCGCTCATACTCCTGTTTCTGCTGCTCATAAATCAGCGCAACATGGTAATCCACATAATCATTACACTCGCTTTCAGGGAAATGCTGTTTGTATTGCCGAAAATAATCGAGCGCAGTAACAGGATTGCCCAATTGCAAGTAATTTCGCGCCATTCCCAGATACGCAATCTCACAGGCGGATGAATCATTGGATGCTTTTTCACAGGTTTGAATTAGTAGTTTATAGGTTTGGACAGCATTCACATAATCGTTCAGCATTTCATATGCCCAGGCAACCCGACGCAGCAACGATAGGCTGCTGCTATCCGTTATCGCTGCCTCGAACTGTTTTACGGCATTGGAATATTCGCTTAACGCAATATAATTATCCCCCATCATTATTTGTGCACGACGAATACCATTTGCATCCAGCTTTTTGACAAGTTCGTTACTCAACGCTTTGTTAGAAAGCTGATAATTGCCTTTTTCTCTGGAAATAAGGCCGCTGGTTAAATATGCTTTTCCAAGAATAACACCATACTGCGATGCACTTTTTCCCAGTGTTTTTATCAGATTATTGACCAGAGTCTCGGCTTCATCCAGCTTGTTTGTGTATATATATATATCTGCTTGCAATAACATCGCTTCAGCGCGGACATCGCCCTCTTTGGTGATGTCCATAATTTTTTCGATCTGCTTTTCCGCCAGTTTATCTTTCCCCTGTTTCCAGTAGCTACGGGCAAGCAATAAATACACATCAAGCGTTTTCGGGTGGTTCGGGTGGTCCTCGATAAAGTCAAAATACAATTCCAGCGCCCGATCATCAGCACCAGCACGAGTAAACATATTAGCAGCGTCCAATGCAGCATCAGTCGCACGGCTGCTTTTGGGATAAAACACGATCACTTGTTGATATGCTTCCGCTGCTTTCAACCACGCGTTTTCGCTGCGATAACTCTCGGCAATGCGGTACTGAGCCTCGTCGCGATTGCGTGCTTCAGGAAAACTAAGAATAAGATAAATCCATTCCTTGCGCGCCAGATCGTGCTTACTCAATCGGGAGTAACAATCGCCGGCCAGGAACAACGCTTCCGGCGCCTGTTTGCTTTCCGGGTATTTTTCAGAAAACTCATGAAATTGTTGGGCAGCAAGATCGTACATGCCATCGTCATACAATCGTTTGGCATAAAGGAAATCAGTTCCTTCCCCGGTTGCCAAAACAACGCTGGCCTGAAGTAATATGATAATTATAAAAATTACTCGTCGTGTAAGCATGAAATAATTGTCCTTGATAGTTGATGTCACAAAAATTTTACGTTACAATTCAGACAAGCTGTCATTCCGGCACGCCACCGCGAGACGGAATGACAGGTAGCTAAATAGTCACAATTTTACGTATCCTTTCAATATTGGATGGTTATGTTGATCCGCCTCCGGAGCACTCAGTCAACGGCATGCCGTACCCTGAGCTTGCCGTCTCGCAGCGGCGTGCCGCCACAGTTCGCGGCACGAACGGTGTCGAAGGGTACAATCACCATCATTAATTGAATGGATACAATTTTACTTATATAAATCTATTATGATTCGTGATTTATTTTGTGCGGGGCCAAAAGATCACAGCTTACAGTGTCCTATGCTGAAAACTGACGGCTGACCGCTGAATGCTCACTTACAATATCTCCAGTTTCGCATATTTCACCACGACTTTTTTCAGACCGACTTCTTCAAATAAAATGTCGAGTTTCTGATCGTCGCCATGCCCATCTACTTTCTTAACAACCCCTTTTCCGAACTGTAAATGTCGTACCAGAATGCCCGGTCGCATCTGTTTTTTATTTGCTTGTCGTTTTTGAACTGGAATTTCTGTTTCCTGTGGCTTGTAGTACATTTCCCTCGGGATGTACACACCTGAAGTGTCTGCTTCCATGAGTTCATCATCTATTTCACCAATAAAACGTGATGGTTTACTCGGAATGGTTTCTCCGTAGCGCATCCGTTCGTTAGCTGCGGATAAATACAGTTTTTCCATCGCCCGGGTTGCCCCGACGTAAAATAAACGGCGTTCTTCATCAATATCGTCATCATTATCCAGGCTGCGGGAAAGCGGCATAAGCCCATCCTCCAACCCGGCGATAAACACTACCGGGAATTCCAGCCCTTTGGCGGCATGCAGTGTCATTAATGTAACGGCATTGCTGCGGTCGTCCCATTTATCAATGTCGGTAATCAACGCGACTTCTGCAAGAAAATCCTGAAGCTTGCCTTGCGGATTCCGTTGTGTATACTCGTAAACCGTATTTAAAAGTTCCCGAACGTTTTCCATCCGGCTGAGCGCTTCGCTTGTACCTTCTTGTTTTAATTGAGGTAAAATTCCTAACTCGTCAACCAATGTTGTCGCTAGCTCAAACGCGGAGAGCGAGTTCAACAATGTCATGTATTTGGAGATGAAATAACGAAATTCTCCCACCCGTTCTTTGGTGCGATTTTGAATATTGGGAATATCAGTTATTCGCTCCAGTCCTTGAAAAAACGAAAGTTGATGCTCGATACAATATTCATGAATTTTCTGCAGAGTAGTGTCCCCAATTCCGCGCAACGGATAATTGATAATCCGTTTCACACTTACCTCATCCGAAGGATTGCAGACTGCACGCAAATAGGCCAGTACATCTTTTACTTCTTTTCGTTCGTAAAACCGGAGTCCCCCGACAATGACGTATGCAATACCTTCACGCCGGAGCGCATCTTCTAACAAACGCGACTGCGCGTTGGTACGGTACAGAATGGCAAAATCAGAAAAATTCCGTTTATGATTATAAAATTCATTCTGGATTTTTTGAATAATTTTGTACGCCTCTTCACTACCAGTCTGACAAAGTAATAACGTCAGCGGATCGCCGGCTTCGCGTTTCGTCCAGAGTTCTTTTTCCATACGGTAGGAATTCTTGGTGATTACCGAGTGCGCCGCTGCCAGAATGTTCGCGGTCGACCGATAATTTTGCTCGAGTCTGAATGTTTTACAGGTTGGGAAATCCTTCTCAAAATCCCAGATATTTCGAATGTTTGCCCCACGCCAGCGGTAAATCGACTGATCGTCATCACCAACAACGGAAATATTTTTTGATTGATCAGCCAGAGCCTTTAACAAAGCGTACTGTGGCCGATTTGTATCCTGATATTCATCCACAAGAATATGTGACCACCAGCATTGATATTGTGCCAAGACCTCCGGGAATTGCTGAAATAATTCCAACGGCTTCAGCAAGAGATCGTCAAAATCCATAGCATTGCTCTGACGCAGCCGGCGCTGATATTCGGGGTAGATTGCTGCAATCACTTCGTCAAATTCACTATTGGCAGATTCGCTAAATTTTTCCGGGGAAACCATATTGTTTTTCAATCTGCCAATCCGCGAGCTGATTGCGCTGGGACTGAACTTTTGACCATCGAGCCGGTTGTCAGAAACGATTGTTTTAATCAATTCTTGTTGATCACGTTCATCGTATATAGAAAAATTGGAACTGAAACCAAGTTTGTCAGCATCCCGCCGCAGTAGCGATGCGAAAAAGGAATGAAACGTACCGCAACGCATATCCACAATTTGATGTTTGATCAGCTTGGAAATACGATCGTGCATTTCCCGCGCGGCTTTATTCGTAAAAGTCAGCGCAAGAATATTTCGAGCAGACACATGTTTTCGGTCAATCAGATAGGCAATTTTATGTGTCAGCACCCGCGTTTTGCCACTACCCGCGCCAGCAAGAATCAGGCTTGGGCCATCGGTGTAGGTGACAGCTTCGCGCTGTTCAGTATTCAGCCCACGCAAAATGCTGACAGTTTTTTCAGTTTCACTTTTTGGCATGTTGCTTCCGCCTTACCTCCCTTCGGTACTGATCGAACTTTGCTTTGGCGCGGTTATGTTCTTTTAATGTACGGCTGAACGTATGCGATCCGTCCCCCACCGCTACAAAATAAAGATACGGGACATCTGCCGGATCTATCGCCGCTTTGATGGAATTGATACCCGGATTGTTTACCGGGCCCGGCGGCAAGCCACGATATTTGTACGTGTTATACGGCGAAACAATTGCCAGGTCGCGATTCAGCAACCGGCGCGGCCCATCCGGAATAATGAATTGAATCGTCGGATCAGCCTGCAACAACATGCGTTTCTTCAATCGATTGTGATAGACCGCAGAAATAATAGCGCGTTCGCTATCAATCATGGCCTCACCTTCGATAATCGATGCCAGCGTTAATACTTTCTGAATTGACCAGCCTTTATCGGCTGCACGTTGCCGTAACGAATCGTTGAAATTGTGGCTGAACTCTGTCAACAATCTGCGGATGACTGTTTCAGCGTCGGTACCCCAGTAAAATTCATAGGTGTTGGGATAAAGATACCCTTCCAGCGATGGCGCATCAATATTAATTTTATGAATGAAATCAGTGTCGTGCACCAATCCCATAAATTTCGTCGAATCAACTTCGAGTTTGTCTTTTAACAACGATGCGATCTGTCGCGATGTATATCCTTCAGGAATGCTCACGCGTATTCCGACCACTTTGCCGTGCACCAATTGATTGACAATGTCATAGTTTGACAGACCGTAATCAAACGTATATTTACCGGCCTTGAGCAATGCGCCCTTGCGCATCACTTTAACGGTAAACAGAAAATCATCCATATCAGTAACCACGCCCGCCTCGTACAATTGTTTGGCTATCTGTGTTACTGTTGAACCACCGGCAATTTTTATTTCCACCTGCTCCTGTGGAAACTCACCCGACGGCTTCATGATAATTCGTTTTGCAACAAAATATGCGGTAGTGCTAATAAAAATAAAACCAATTATTAAAAATGTGACTATTATTTTCTTTACCATATTCCTAACCCTGTTGCGTTCATGTTGTTGGTCGTTGGAGTGCTTATTTTCATTTTCGAACCAATTTCTTTTATAAATTTTCTGCTTTCACATTTATGAGTATCATTTATATCCGTATCCATTTTGCTTGAGGCAAAGCGACGCAAATCATAATTCCGACCTATATGTGCGCCCCTATCCGAAAATTGTTACGATGCAACTTGCACGTTGCCTGAGCCTGTCGAAGGCAACGACCGTGCATGTGTCGATCCACAGCGGCGGACTCAGTCGACGACAATACCTTGACCGCGGTTTTCAGCTAGGCTTTTAATACTAATACACATACTAAATGGAGGAGAAAACAATAAATTCTTGGAATAATTTAATACCCCAACGCGCTCCCCGTAAACCTCGAATCCGCCGCTCCCAGATACACTCCATGTTCGTGATCGACAAAAATTGCATGGGCTTCGCTATCGTAACACGGGAATATTTCGATTGCGTGTCCCATCTGTTCCAGCCGTATGCGAACATCCGGGGCCAGCGCGAATCGTTCACAGCTCAGGACATTGGGCTGCCACTGGTGATGAATCCGCGGGGCATCGACAGCTTCCTGAATATTCATCCCATTCTCTAAAACGTTGAGAATTATTTGCATCACCGCCGTGATAATGCGCGAGCCCCCCATGGAACCCAGCGTCATAACGACCTGACCATCTTTGCAGATGATTGTCGGGGACATCGATGAAAGCATGCGCTTTTCCGGCTGGATGGCATTCACGTCGCTCTGAATGAGTCCGAAATAATTGGGAGCGCCGGGTTTGGATGTAAAATCATCCATTTCGTTATTCATGAGAAAACCGGCATCACGGATCACGACTTTGGAACCATAACCGGTGTTGATTGTCGTTGTAACGGCCACAGTCATTCCGGCATTATCAATTACAGAATAATGTGTGGTATGATTGCCTTCATAAAAATGCGGTGACGGCGGCATAATCGAATCCGATGGCGTTGATTTCAGCGTATCGATCTTCCCGGCAAGTGCCTGTGCGTATACGTTGCTGATCAGGGCATCGATCGGAATTTTATTAAAATCGGGATCGCCGAGATAGGTGGCACGGTCATGGTAAACATACTTCAATACTTCAGTCAGGACATGGACGTATTCGGATGAGCCATATTGCATTTTATGCAAATCAAAGTTTTCCAGCACATTCAGCGCCTGTATAATAGCAATTCCACCGGAACTTGGTGGCGGCATTGAGATAATTTCATAGCCATGATACATACCAATCACCGGTTTCCGTTCCACCGGTGAATAGCGCTCAAGGTCATCGCGAGTGATGAGTCCCCCGTTTTTTTTCATATCACTGGCAATCAGCCAGGCAATTCGGCCTTTGTAAAATGCATCGGCGCCCTCTTTTGCGATGAGTTGGAGTGTATTGGCAAGATCCGGTTGACGAAAAATATCTCCTTCGATATATGGTTGTCCATCCGGTTTACGGAAAACCTTTCGTGTTGCCGGATAGGCATCACATGCGTCCCGCAATCGCTGCATATCGTGTGCAAACCGGTAACTTACGGGAAATCCATTTTCGGCAAGACGAATTGCCGGATCAATGACGGTCTTCAGTTTCATGCTGCCGAAGCATTTGTGCGCCAATGTCAAACCGGCGACGGTACCAGGCACACCGGACGCCAGATAGCCATTCAAACTTAATCCGTCAATCACATTGCCATCAGCATCGAGATACATGTTCCGCGTGGCTGCAAGTGGCGCTTTTTCACGGAAATCAATCGTCGTCGCGGTGCCATCCGGAAGATGAAGCGCCATAAAGCCACCGCCGCCGAGATTTCCGGCAGTGGGATACACAACCGCCAGCGCAAAACCAATGGCGACTGCGGCATCGACAGCATTACCGCCATGCCGGAGGATATCCACGCCTACTTGCGACGCCAGTTCATCAGAGGTGACAACCATTCCATTTGCGGCACGCACGGGTTGTCGCGATGCGGCGGTAACGCCTGATTCGCCAACAAGAAGCAACAGCAATATCCACAAGATCAGATTTTTTCGTTTCAAACTATTGCGTCCTTCCCTTTGGCCTGGAGCGTTGCCAGGCGCGCAGTTGGTCAATCGTAAAGGTATTAATCACATGGTGCGCTTCTGCCCAGCCTCTACGGGCAGTACCGATGCCGTATTTCACATAATCGTAACCATCGCTTGTGTGAGCGTCCGTATTAATGGAAATCGCTACACCGTGGGCCTGCGCCTGACGCGTGTGAATATCCGACAAATCAAGCCGCATCGGGTGCGAATTTATTTCCAGTGCGGCGCCGGTTTCAGCAGCCTTTTTGAATACAACGTCGAGATCGATATTGTAAGCGTCACGTTTCGTATATAACCGGCCAGTGGGATGCGCAATGATATCCACAAATGGATTTTCGATTGCTTTAAGAATCCGCTGTGTCACATTCTGAGTAAAACCGGAATGAATCGAGGCAACCACAATATCCAGCGTTGCGAGAATATCATTCGGGAAATCAAGTTCACCATCCGGGAGTATATCGACTTCACACCCCTTCAGTACTGTGAAATCAGAGAAACGTTGATTAAGATCGTCAATCTCATTGCCCTGTTGCTGCAAACGGTGGATGCTCAACCCGTTTGCATAAATAGCGCTGCGGGAATGGTCACAAATCGCGATGTATTGATAACCACGTTGGCGGGCGCTCTCCGCCATCTCGGCAATGCTGTGATGTCCATCGCTGTAGGTGGTATGCACATGCAAATCACCACGAATATTGTCCTGTTCGATCAAATCAGGCAAATCACCTGCTTGCGCGGTTTCGATCTCTCCCCTGTCTTCACGGAGTTCCGGGGGAATCCACGGCAATCCCAAAGCTTGATAGACGCCAGCTTCATCCGCGCCGGCAACAGCACGTTCGCCTTCAAACACGCCGTACTCGTTAATTTTCAGTCCCATTTTTCGGGCGATGCCACGTAATTTTACATTATGCGCCTGAGAACCGGTAAAATACTGGAGCGCAGCGCCAAACTCATTTTTTTTCACGACGCGTAAATCGACCTGAATCCCTTTGTCGACACGGATCGAACCTTTCGTATCGCCAGCGGCAAGCACTTCGGTTGCATCCGGTAGATTGACAAATACATCGATCACTTCGGCGCCATTTTCAGCAGCAACCAACAAATCAAGATCACCGATTGTGGCTTTCATTCTCCGGAACGAACCGGCAGGAGTAACGTCGGGCAATGGCATGCGTTCCTGGAACTCAGCAAGCACATGCTGAATAATTTTATCTGCTTTGCCAATCGTTATGCGCGACTGTCCCGCCTGAAACAATTCGATGCCTTTACGGATATTCTCCAGCTTCTTGTCGCCCATTCCGGGAAGCGTCGCCAACTGACCGTTATCCATGACACGAATAATGTCATCGATGCTTGTTACGCCAAGTTTTTGATGCATCAACGCCACCGTCTTCGGCCCCAAATTTTGAATCGACAACAGATCGACCAGTGGCGCTGCGGATGAGGCCATCATCTCATCATATTTTTTCATTGTTCCCGTGCTGAGAAACTCATCGATTTTTTTGACCAGCGCATCACCGATGCCGGGAAGTTCATGCAGTGTTTTGGCTTGCCAGCGTTGCTCAATATCTTCACCCAATTCTTCGATCACACGGCTGGCGCGTCTATAGGCATTCACCTTGAATCCACTCTCGCCCTGGATTTCCAATATATCGGCAATGCGGTTGAACATTTCCGAAATGATTGTATTATTTGTCATTGGCGTTATTCACGTTTCTCGATTCCGCTGAAAATTTTAAAATACCGGGTGATGCAGTGGTTTCATGGAAATCGATGATAATTAAATGTTTTAGGGCTTACGGTTCAACGTTCAGGCTTGCTGATGATTTCGAACCAATCTTGGTTTAGCGGCAAGAAATAATAAAAGGATAGCCAGGAATACGAAATTCCGACCGTCTGAATGACCGTTTTATTGTATCCTCTCAAACAAAGATGGTTGTAACTAAAATTGAAATCAAATAGCTTCTCAAAATTTTGCAGAGCGCAAAGAGCATAGCAAAAGCACAAATCTATCGCTATGCTCCA
>JAFGDW010000251.1 GCA_016931935.1 Candidatus Zhuqueibacterota bacterium
ATTACAAAACTTCAAGAATTAGGTTTTACTGTTATAGAAAATTAGCGGCAGGAGTTAGCATAGTGGGCACGGTTTCAAAATATATTGCATAATAGGGATAGTGTTGCTCAAGCTTATAATTTCAAACACTGGGAACTCCTCCTTACTATCCCAGTTTAAATTCTTTTTGGCGTAATCGGATATAAATTCGACGTGATACGATAGCTGAAAATGTGCTAAATGGTTTATATTGTGATTGTCAGTTCAAATATCACACCAACAAGTCAAGGAGAAATCATGCACACTCAGCAACAATACATCACCCTGAAACATAACATGAAGCTGCCGATGGTGGGATTCGGCACCTACCTTATCAATGATAACGACGTGCAGTCCCTGGTATATCAGGCCATCCGTTCGGGCTACCGGCATATCGATACGGCGGAGGGCTACGGTAATGAGCATGGCGTGGGCCTGGGAATTAAAGCAGCGTTATCCGAGTTGGGAATTTCACGAGAAGAGATATTTGTCACAACAAAGCTTTACCCCGGGAATGAAGCGTGGGGGCAACCGCTGAAAACACACGAATCAATCATTGAGTCATTACAGGCCAGTTTGGCAAGGCTCCAACTGGATTATGTCGACCTGTATCTGATTCATGCCCCGTTCGCCAGGACGAAGAGGCTGGAGCAATGGAAGGCCCTGCTCGAACTTCAGCGGCAAGGCAAGGCGCGGGCGATTGGCGTGAGTAATTTCAGCGAGGCACATATCGAAGAAATCAAAGCTGCCGGACTTCCCCTGCCCGATGCAAACCAGATCGAGCTGCACCCATGGTCGCAAAAACCGGAATTAGTCGCTTACCTGACCCGGAATAACATAGCAATCATCGCCTACAGTAACCTTGTACCGCTCTCAAGCTGGCGGAATGTCGAAGGTCAGGCAAGCGCCAAGACAGATCAGATGAAAGCGGATGGCGCCGATTCACCGTTCAAAGCAATGGCCACAAAATATGGCGTCTCCGAGGCCCAGCTTCTGCTCCGCTGGGGTGTTCAAAACGGCTACGCCGTGCTGCCCAAAAGCGCCAACGCGGAACGCATCCGGCAGAATATCGATTTGTTTGGTTTTGAAATCGATGCTGCGGACATGGCCGCGATCGCAAAAATGGATCGAGGCGACGGCGTCGCCTGGCAGTCAGGCGATCCGACAAAGGAAGCATGAAAAACGGCTACTCGCTGTTAGCCATTAGCCAATAGCGAATACGGATAAAATATAGCTGTGTACAGTTTAACTGATTGGCAGGGTTCATAAAATAATCTTAAAGGAGCAACATGTCCGAAATATATAGCAAAAAATTCAATCTGGAAAAAGGCTGGCCAGCATTATTGAAAGAGCTGGACATACCTGTTCAGGATGTATTGCGGCATGCTCAACTGCCGTTGGATCTGTTGCTCCGCAAAACACCTGCCGTCACCGCGGATGAGTATTATCGCTTCTGGGATGGGCTGGCGTATGCATCCAAACATGTGCCAGCCATGGCGTTGCGATTGGCTAAAACGATTAGCGGCGTCACGACTGCCCCGGCGATCATCGCTTTTTTAAGCAGCGGCGACTTGAATATCGCGCTTATGCGTATTGCTCATTACAAACCTGTTGTCGCCCCGGTGCGGATGTCGGTTGAACAGAATGACCGGCTAACAAGCTTAACTTTTGCCGGATTGCCAAATTACGGTCCGCTGCCTGCATTGTTTGTTGCTTTTGAACTCGCGTTCTGGGTTGAGCTTGCCCGCATCGCCACCCGTGAGCCTGTGAATCCGCTGACTGTTCACAGCAGCAACGCCTTGCCCGAATTGGATAAATACGAGGTGTTTTTTGACACACGCATCAGGCGTGATGATGTCAACAGGCTGACTTTCTCCGCAGCGGATGCGCAAAAGCCATTTCTGACCGCCAATCATGCCATGTGGGATATATTGCAGCCGGCATTTGACAAACGCATGAAAGATCTGGCGCAAGACGCATCTTTCCGGGACCGGGTGCGCGCGTGCCTGCTTGAAATGTTAGCCAGCGGCCGCTACTCCATGACGTATGTTGCTTCTAAATTGGCCATAAGCGACCGGACCCTGCAACGCCGTCTACGGGAAGAAGGCACAACGTTTCAGAAAGCGCTGGATGAACTGCGCGAAGAATTGGCGCGACATTACCTTTCCACAACGGAATATACCAGCGCGGAAATATCGTTTTTGCTGGGGTATGAAGAGCCGAATTCGTTTTTTCGGGCGTTCCGCGCCTGGACAGGCCAAACGCCTGAACTTGTTCGTGCAAACAGACTTTCCCGGTAGAAAGCGACTTTATGCGCTTCATATTGCAATGCATAAAAACATTGCACTCCACTGTTACAGACTTAAACGGTCGTTCCGCGGCAAAAAGAGGAATCCTTCGATAGGCTCAATTCAGGGTTTCACCGTGAACGAGCCTTCTTAATCCTGCATATAAAACGGCTTGAGTTTTAATTTTGTATTTAACAAGGAGGCAATTATGCCCACAATAACAATTGCGATGGATCAGACAAGTGAAGAAAAAAAGAAACAACTGGTAAAAAATCTTACAAGAGAAGCTGCTGAAATTACAGGATATCCTGCCGAGTACTTTTTTGTTTATATACAGGAATATCCGGCAGAAAACATCGGTGTTGGAGGCAAAACTTTAAAGGAAAATAGAAATCAATAATTCACATATCCAGGTTGAAAAAATAGAGTCTCGCTCCGGCGGTTTTCGGCGGAGCGAGAAACAATTCGATTAAAATTTCAAGTTAAAATTTGTGGAGATAAAATGAAAATTGTTAAACTTGGCCAGCAAGGTTTACAGGTTCCCGCCGTTGGACTTGGTTGCATGGGGATGTCGGAATTTTATGGTCAATCCGATGATACGAAAAGCCTGAAACTACTCGATGAAGCCATCGAAATCGGCTGCAATTTTTGGGATACCTCAGACATGTACGGCCCATTCACCAACGAAGAATTACTTGGCAAGGCGCTGGCGAATCGCCGTGACAAAGTCATTTTGGCTACAAAGTTTGGCATAAAACGCGGTCAAGATGGCGCCTGGCTTGGTATGAGCGGCTCGCCCGAATACGTGAAAGCCGCCTGCGACGCATCGCTGAAGCGCCTGAACACCGATTATATTGACCTTTACTACCAACATCGACCTGACCCGAACGTCCCGATTGAAGAAACCATCGGCGCGATGGCTGAACTTGTCCAGGCAGGCAAAGTTCGCTACATCGGCCTGTCAGAAGTTAGCGCCGAAGATCTGGAAAAAGCGCATCAGACTTACCCGATTTCCGCGCTGCAAACCGAGCTTTCACTCTGGTCACGAGATGTTGAAAAACGTATTTTGCCAAAAGTGCGTGAACTTGGCATCGGCTTTGTCGCCTACAGTCCGCTTGGCCGCGGATTTTTAACTGGCGCTATTAAAAAACGCGATGATCTTGAACCAGGCGACTGGCGTTTAAGCAACCCGCGTTTTAGTGAAGAAGCAATTGCCAATAACCAAAAACTTGTTGAAAAAGTCCAGGAAATCGCAAATGAAAAAGACGTCACAGCTTCACAAGTGGCATTGGCATGGCTGCTTGCAAAAGGTGATGATATCGCTGCGATACCAGGCACGCGTCGCTCGAAATATTTGAATTTCAATTGGGCGGCTCAGGAGATTGTTTTGAGTCAGAAGGAGATAGCAGCGTTAGACAGTTTTTCTCAGAGTTTTAAGGTCGTGGGAGAGCGCTATTAAAAATTAAAACTTCGTCAAATCAACGGCGAAGTTTTTTAGTTTTCCAGGATTGTGTGTTGATAACAACCATGCCTCTTGAACAAAAAACCTCCTATTCCAACCAAAAATCTTCTTGCCTGGTTAACAATAAAGTTTGTTACTATTTTGGTGTTATTGTCTCGTCATTCATGCTTCGATGGAGTAATTATCGTAAATCTGACGGATGACTCAGCATGAAGCGACGCAATCTCTTTACACTGCGCCCGTCATCAAACTCACAATAAACTACGTCGAAGTGTGATTTATCAACAGAGTCATTAATGTACCTAATAAATATTTTTATAAAATTATTTAAATTTTTACTTGCTTTATATTATAAACTTGTTTATATTAACACCAGCATAAATTATTAAACAACTAAAATAGGATATTGAAATGGATAAAACAACATTAACACCCGAAGAAAGTCTCTTATTGATTACAAAAACAATCGAAGCGACCAAGCGACGATTTGAAGAAAATGGCCACATCATTATTTTATGGGGCGTTTTGATGTTTACTGTGTTTTTCAGTCAGTATATTTTTTCGATAACGGGCTTATACAAGAAGTTTGACATCATATGGACTGTCATTTTATTTCCGCTTGGGGCGATCTACCAATTTATTTACGTTAGGAAAACCATAAATAGAAAAAATCTGCCCAAGACCCTTCTTTTAAGGGTAATCACAACAATGGGATGGGCAATGGGTTTGAATCTTATGGTATTGGGTTTTCTTTTTAGCCAGCAACTTGGTGATGCCATGGCGCCGGTATTTATAATTCTGCTTGCTTTGTCGATGATTGTTATCGGAGCATCGATTGAATTTAAGCCGTTGTTCATTGGAGGTTTAGTACTGAATTTAATCGGATTTTGTACTTTCTGGCTTGCCAGGGATTATCATGGATTCAGCATGATGTTAGGAGCAATAGTTGGATTAATCATACCGGGAATATTACTGAATAAAGCCCGGAGGAACAAAAATGTTTAAAGAACTAGATCCCATATTACATTCACAACTCAGGTTGTCAATTGTCTCTACGTTGATGACAGTCGATGAAGCAAATTTCAATTTCATCAAAGATACAACCAACGCGACTTCCGGTAATATCAGTATTCAAATTAAGAAATTGCAGGAAGCAGGATATATCCAGGTAAAAAAATCCTTCAAAGATAATTATCCGAATACGATGTTGTCAATTACGGACAAAGGGAGAGCGGCATTCGAGGACTATGTCAACAATTTAAATAAATATATTAATCCCGGCAAATAATTTTTTTTGCCAATTTGGTTTACATTTTAAACTACTTTATGGAGAAAGCTATGAAACATTCTATTCTCATTTTATTGATTTCTGTTCACATCGTTTCAGCAAGCGTTGCACAGGGAAATCCCGCAGATACTGATAGTTCGTTGCTTGATTTTTATCGTCAATATAGTTCGTTTACTGATCCGGGTGAATATGAACATTTATATGAAAACCTTCCCGAATCGTTACCAGAGCTTTGCGCATTAATTAAATCACAGACTATTCATCCATATGCTGAGTTGCCACGTTATCGGAACATAATCCCTGAAGAAAGAGGGGATGAATCAGCTAATTATCCAACAGTGAAATCGATTTTGGAGGGGCTTCTATCTTATGATTCCAGGGGCCTGGTGAAAGATCGTAAAATACAAGATCGGCTGATACTGGGCTGTAGGCATAATGCGATTTTATTAGCGTCAATTCTTAAATATCGTGGTATTCCAACACGAGTTCGTTCCGGACACGTTACATATTTAATCCCGAATTTTCATGCAAGTCATACCCTCTGTGAGGTATGGAATGAACATGACAACCGATGGATACTTGTTGATCCAACTACGGTTATGGTTGATTTTAGCATAGAAAAATTTGACTACAGTTATGATACCTGGTTAAAAATGCAAAATGGGGAATTAGATCTCGACTTATATGGAAATCCCGGCTACTATACAGGATTTATTTCAATATTAGGGAAGGTGTGTCCCGATTTGGCATGTATTTTGGGAACTGAATATACCCTTTATCAATATGCGCCAATAATGGATTATGCTTCCGAGAACGATAATCAATTGACTGCTGTGCAAATAGAAATACTGAACGAAATATGTGAATTAATGAAGTCCATTGATGCTGAAAATTTTTCGAAATTGCAAGATATTTACAACAATACTCCTGAAATTCAAATGACCAGGTCAATATTACCAGTTATAGCAAATATTGAAAACGGAAGCAGAATTGAAGAACCAGCAAAATTGAATAATTTTTCACTCTCTCAAAACTATCCGAATCCATTTAATCCGAACACAAAAATCAGATTCTCAATACCAATAGCTGGTCAAGTAACATTAAACATTTATAATATATTAGGGGAAACAGTTCAAACCTTAATTAACGATTTATTGCCTATGGGAGGTCATATTATTGAATTTAATGCAAATGACTTACCATCAGGTGTCTACTACTATAATTTGGAAGCTGGTGAATACAGGCAATGTAAAAAAATGACGTTGTTGCGTTAGCCTGGCCTGTTTTAAAGATGACTTTAAAAAAATCCAAATACGAACAACGTTGATGAAAAATAAATATAAAAGGAGATATACGATGCATGAATACATTGCAAAATCCGTGAGCACGTTAGGCGTATGGGCCGCTACTGCAGCTATACTTATATGGGCTGATTTTGGTATTATTGTCCCTCTTTATTTTGTAACGCTTTTGGTGGCAGGATTTTCAACCGCTGTAATTTGGAATTATAAAATATCTAATATTTTCCAGTCACGCGATGAAATGACGAGATCGGCGAATGAAAAGATGGATAATGTATAATTTGGCAAGCGCGCCGGTTTGGCGATAGCTCCGACGCGCTCTTGTTAACGAGTGAATATTGGTAATTCAGGAAAGTATGAATTTTTTACTCTGTAATTCAAAAATGAATACATCAGATTTTAAAAAATTTTTTTGAATCCCTACATGGCATAAATAGCTAAACATTGAAAATAAACGATGAAAAAAGCATATCACAATCAAAATCAAGCGGATTGCGAAAGTTTTGTTTCGAACCGAATTCTTATAAGCTGCTGTTCAACGAAATCAAATAACGTTGTGCACCAGGCGTTGTAATCCGCTTATTTTTTGGGGGCGTTACTTTTATCACAACCATTCAACTCCATCCCAAAATTCATATACACCATTCAAATCACAGAATAACGCTCGTTTTAAATACTCGTCGGCTGGTTTGTCATTGGGATTTGCTTTTAATACGCGTTTAAAGGCGCTGGCGGCTTCAGAAAAAGCTTTGGCATAATAAAGGGCTAATCCATTCTCAAAATCTGCTTTCGTTTCGGATTTTAACGCAATGATTTTATCCGGATCACCATCAAAAATTTCAACGACGGAAATGACGTTGTTATGATCTTTTATTTTTAGTTTTCCCAGAAATCGAGAATGATAGGTTGATTGGTTTGCCAATTTTGAGAACGTCTGTTCACCAACAGCAATCGAAGCGCCATAGAGTTTTGAAAATTTTTCAATACCGGAAGTCACATTAACCGCATCCGAAATAACAGTACCGTCCATACGGTGCTGGCTCCCGACGGCACCCAACATTAACATCCCTGAATTAATGCCACTGCTAATCCGAATCGGTTGATTGACTGGTAATTTGGGATCGCGATTATATTCTGTCAACTGACGCAACATCGCGATACTGGCATTGACAGCATCATCCGCACTACCTGTAAACAACGCTGTAATAGCGTCACCATTATATCGGTCGATGAAACCATTGTTCTCAATAATAACAGGTTCCATAACGCTTAAATAAGAATTGATGAAGTTAAAATTTTCCTGAGGGCTCATTCGCTTTGAAATGCTGGTAAAGTCTCGAATATCTGCAAATAACATCGTCATTTCCTGCTGCACCTGATCACCTAACTTGACATCAATAATGCTCTCTTTTTTTAATAAATGCAAAAATTCCTGGGGCACAAAACGCGCGTATGAAGAATTTATATTCAGTAAATTAAGGTGCATTCGGATTCGGGCCAGCAGCTCTTGTTTTGAAAATGGCTTCGCCAGATAGTCATTCGCTCCGACCGAAAAGCTTGTCACGATATCCATTAGCTGATTCTTGGCAGTCACCATAATAATTGGCAATTCGGTTGCTAAATATCGCCGGCGAATTTTTTCACAAAATTCAAATCCGGACATGCCAGGCATCATAATATCCAGCAGGATCAGATCAATACTATCGTCCTGTTCCAGGATGTTTAACGCTTGTTCACCATTAACGGCCAGCGTAACGGAAAATTCTTCCTGAGCCAAATGATTTAGTAAGACCTGCTGGTTTACGGGTTCATCATCAATCACTAACACATGATATTGGCCGGCTGCGTGGTGTGATGTCATGACTGGTTGAAATGCTGTGGAGGCATGGATTAATTCGGTGTCGGAAACGATGTGAATATGATTTTTGCAGCGGCTTTTCGTATCTTTGTAAACCGGCAACGTAAAAGAAAAATTGGAGCCAAGCTCTGGCTTTGATGCAACACTGACTTCCCCGCCGTGCAATTCCGCTAACTGTTTCGTGATGGCTAATCCAAGTCCTGTTCCGCTATAATCATGCGGCGCTGATGCATCCACTTGTTCGAAGGGTGTGAAAATATCGGTAAAGTTTTCTTCAATAATTCCAATTCCGGTGTCCGAGACAGTCACCTCGACCATTTCTCCGTTACCTGAATCCGGCGTATGCGGAAGCGCGCGCCCTGATACTCTTACTGAGCCCTCCTTTGTAAATTTGATGGCATTTCCGACCAGATTGTACAACATTTGCTGCACGCGATTTTCATCGGCATGGACGAGCGGGAGATCCGGACTGATGTGATTAACAAGCTCTACTTGTTTGTAGCCAACCAGTGGTTTTGAAAACGTTAACACAACATCGACAACGCTGCGAAGATCAAGCGCTTGCTTGTTTAATTTTAAATCATGATGTTTGATTTTTGAATAATCGAGCAAGTCGTTTACTAAATTGGTTAACCGGTTTCCACTCGACACAATCATTTCCAGGCTGTGTTTTGTCGCATTGGATAACGTCCCGGTCGTACCATCAATAAGTGACTCAGCCAGTCCAATAATTCCGTTCAGTGGTGTCCGCAATTCATGGGTGGTGTTGGCAATGAATTCATCTTTAAGTTTGTCAAGATGCAAAAGTTTTGTGTTTTTGGCATCGAGTTCATGCGAAAGATTTTCCACTTGAAATAATGTTGTTGAAAATCGATGCGCAAGCAGGAATGACTGGGAAAAAATAAACAGAAATAATCCGAAAGGCACTAACATTCCGGTGTGGACTATTTTATAAGTAAAAAAGAAATCATTCATGACAGTGATAAAAAGACAGAGAAAACCAAACAGAAAGACAGTCGAACCTGGCCGCCTTCGGATAACAGCGCGTAGCACAATGTAGAAAAGATAAAAAAAGATGACAGTTGATGCGATTACTAATGCCAACATTGGATATGACGAGTGGATATTGGATGACGTGAATAAAACAATGCAAGCGTGGACGCCCCCGATAAGCCAGGGGATATATGGAAATCGCAATGGAAATTCTTTGGGGAATAATGAATAGGTAAACATAACAACCAACGGCAACGACATGCCAAATGAAATCATGGCAAGTTTAAAACCCCATTCCCATCCGATACTTTCAAATATGCTTTTAAGGAAATAAACCTGGCTGCCTGGCGCTAACGTTCTGATTGCCAGCAACAAACATAAGGATCCGAAATATAATGGCGAGCGGTCTGTACGTCTTACAAAAAACATAAGCAGATGATAAATGCCAATAATAAAAAGACTCCCGAACAAAAACAGATCGAAAGCCAACTTTCGCTCTCTGGACGTTCGCATTTGTTGATACGTGCCAAGTCGTATACTATAAGCGCCTCCTTTGAAATATTGAAAATTGGAAACCTGAATAATGATATTTAAGTGGCTGTTATCCACAGTCTTCGGTATAATTATCGGAGTTGTTTCCGGAAGTGCAGGCTCCATGGTATCTCGAGTTGTCCCCACGATGCCGTTAGTAGCGATGAGCGTTCCATTCACATACACACGCGATGCTGTGAACGCTAACGCAATCATTGCGAGCTGTTGTGGGCACGGAGGAAGATTCACTCTCAAACGATACGTAGCATAACCATCACCACAAAGTGGATTTCCTTGTGCTGAAGAACGATTCCAATAGCTCGGCAATTTAATGAAGATGCATTCCGGAAGTGTTTCTGATGTATCAAAATCCTCCGGATTTAATATTTGATCCCAATAAAGCTCCCATTGCCCTGACAACTGAACAGAACCATCGTGTTCAAAATTCCAGGCGGTTAAATCCAAAATGCCATTATCTGCATGTGGTTGTTTCTTCTTTTTTAGTTGAATTTGTCCACAGGCCAAATTCATTAAACAAACGACGATTATAGATGTGATAATCCATCTTTTTGCCTCTTGCTTCATCATCCTGCCCACACCGATGTAAATTTTACGAATAAACATAAGTCCCGGAATATTAATGCAGGGACATTGAATTATTTAAATAAATATGTTCATATGTTAAGAGAGGAAAACGTGCGGGAGCCGCTAAACAAGCGTATTAGATTTTAAGTATTTTTTGTCGATCAGACAGTTATCGATTTCAGTGACTATTAATCGTGCTGGAGAAAGTGTAAGCGGCTTAACC
>JAFGDW010000252.1 GCA_016931935.1 Candidatus Zhuqueibacterota bacterium
AATTAAATCAAATGCGATAAATTTAACAAAGCTTTATAAGCTGAATTCAAAAACTTACCCAGTCAATTGACATTATTGTGTTATATAATGTAACTGGACCTGCCACCATTCAGGTTGTCTGGATTCCATAATGAATTATCCAGTCTTATTATAATTACATTAATGAAAACAGATTGGGAAAAATCCAGGCTATGTTTGCTACAATATAGAAAAGTTTTTTTTGCAAATCAATAAAACTTTTTTTGTACACTTACGGTCTTAAACTTAGAGACACCGAATATCTCAAATTCAGACAATAAAAAATTAAAAAAGCATACGGAGGTCAAAATGAAACAAACCAACTTTTCAAATCTTGGCAAATTACTATTAATAATAACAATCGCCGGCCTATTCTCGATTCAGGCAGCTCATGACGCTGTAGCAAAACCTGTTGCATCAGGATTCTTGGGTGTTAACATTCGAGATATTTCATCCACATTGGAAAAACAATTGGGGATCGAAGGCGGCGCAGTTGTCACCTGGGTTGAAGAAGACAGTCCTGCCGGGAAAGCCGGTATTCTGGAAGATGATGTCATTATTCAGGTGAATGATAAAATGATTAAAAAATCAACGACGCTTTCACGCATAATTCGACGGATGAATCCCGGTGACAAAGCAAAAGTGACTTTGTACCGTGATGGAAAAAAGAAAGTTGCAGAAGTCACAATTGGCGAATCCCCAAAACCTCAAAAACACACGATGAAATTAAATGACAACCGTAAAGTCATTAAAATGATGACGGGAAGCGCTTACATGGGAGTAGAGTTGCAGAATTTGAATGATGATTTGGCCCCTTACTTTTCGGTTAAACCGACAGATGGTGTGCTTGTGACAGAAGTGAAAAATGATTCACCTGCGGCCAAATCCGGATTGAAAGCCGGGGATGTACTTACAAAAGTAGCCGGTGAAACAGTTGCATCTGCGGAGGATGTCATCGAAATTCTGAGTGAATATGAGGCGGATGATGAGGTAAGCGTTGATTTTATCCGACAGAAAGATCAACAATCGACAAAAGTGATTCTGGCAGAACGTGACGATCAAAATATCTTTTTAAGCAAAGGATTTCCTCACCAAAAAATGATGCACATGCAAATTCAAGGTGACGATGAAGATATGGACATGCCCTGCATTCCAGAACAGATGCCCGGGAAACAAATTCGCATCGAAAAGAAAATTCATACAACGGATGGTTTCATTTAATCAAGTAGATAAATTTTGGACAGAATGGTTCATACCATGGCGATTGAACCTTTAACATCTGAACCATATAAGTTTCATCCTTCATCCATTAAATAAATCCTCCTTAACCAAACCGAAATCGCACCAGGTGAATTAATTACTCTGGTGCGATTTTTGTAGCAATTCTTCCCAATCCCTAATGTTCTTGATTTTTTGGACATTTATTTGTACGTTTTGACTTCCCTGTTTTAAAATCGTCATCAACCTTCCGTTTTCTGATGCCGATCTCCCTGACTCGAAAGGACGAACACAATGCACCGTAAGGTATATTTTTTCATAGTTATCATGTATAGTTTGCTGCAAACAAGTGGCCTGTCATATGCATTAAATTCAACCACCGCAGGAAACTCATACACTTCAATAGCTTCACCGACTGTAGCGCTGATTCCATTTTTTGTCGATGCTGGGGATTCAGCAACGTCGTACCAGCAACGCGAATTTATTGCCAGCGTTCGCGACAGCATTGTAAAATCTATCAGAGAATTTACGGATATTTCGATTCAATTTCAGCCACTGACATCAGGCCTTGAAACCGGCGAACAATTACATGACATACCGGATTCGGCAAAAATACTGTACGCTGTTTACATCACTGCCAAAGCGAACGAGTCATCTGTCATCAACATCAGACAACCTCATGTCGAATCATCATTTGAGAATTCAGACGAACTGTTTGACATTGCGTTGGAATCACCGGATAATATTGTTTTTCCGCTGGTGGCAATTTCCACTCCAGAAAACGCCGGTAAAATTTTTACCGCAATTACATTATTGAGATTAAATTTGTATGGCCCGGCTGCGGTAATGTTTCACTCAATTATCGATCAATCTGTAACTGATTTAGCCTTCCTGGAATGTCTGGTAGCTGAATCGCATCTCCGACTGGCATTGCATTCGGATTTGTCCGGTCAGTTGGAATCCACTCATCTAGATTCGGCAAAATCACACTATTCGATTTTTCTGGCGGATACACTTCATCAACAGACACCGGATTTCTTGCGCGCCGTTCATAATAATTATGCTGTCGCATTGCATCTGACGGGGCAACGTAAACGCGCAATTGAGCAATTAAATATGGCGATGGAAGCGTTTCCGAACGACTTGATCAATTCAAATCAAACCCGAATATACCATAATCTGGCTGCCGTCTATTTAGCGGAAGCAAATTGGAAAAGCGCACTCGATGTTTATCAACGTTATGTGGAACGTGCTGAAGCAAATACGGATCAGCGCAACCTTGCACTCATTTACGATAATATGGGAAGCGTCTACCAAATCCTGCTGCAACGGTTGAATGCCATCCAGTGTTTTAA
The DNA here is from genome assembly GCA_016931935.1 of Candidatus Zhuqueibacterota bacterium. Lineage (GTDB taxonomy): Bacteria > Zhuqueibacterota > Zhuqueibacteria > Thermofontimicrobiales > Thiofontviventaceae > Thiofontivivens. Next base: position 2,592 of record JAFGDW010000252.1, read on the forward strand.
TAAAAGTCTGGCGATCCGAAAAGAATCCGGTGATTCGCTGGGGATTGCCAACTCGTACCATTTTCTCGGTGATGTCTCTGATGAAAAAAAGGATTATGCATCTGCACTTCAATACTACAAGCTAGAGCGATTGTACAGTCAATTAGTTAAAAATTTAGCAAAGGAGGCGCGTGCCTGTCAAAACATGGGCAGAATTTTTATGAAGACAGCCAAAATCGACAGCGCGTTTTTGTTTACAAAAAAAAGCATGCACCTGATGTCACAAATAAAAGATACAACCGGGCTAATCGTAAGCTCTAATCAGTTAGCTGAATTATTCCTGACACAGAATCAATCGGATAGCGCTATAACACATTACAATATCAGTTTGAAGCTGGCTGCGAAGGATATACCGGAACAAGCCCGTACGTACGATGCACTGGCGCGTATGCATAATCAACGAAATCAGCCGGAATCGGCATTGCAATACTATGAATCTGCAGCACATTTGTATGAACAAACGTCATCTTTTGAAAATTTGTCGATAACCTATTTCAACATGGGATTGCTTTATTTGAAATTGTACAATTATCCTGCAGGCTATGAGAAAATTAAATTGGCGATGGAACTGGATGAGCAATACGGATTTGCCAATCTGAAAAACGAAAAAGATTTTTTATATGATATTGAACGCCTGCTGCAAAAATCAAATGATTAATTTATGAGTCGAAATTTACACGAGTTCCTTCGCAAAAACATGGAAATTGCCATTAATGATTTTGGCATGGTAACCGAAGGCGACCGCATTCTGGTGGGCTTATCCGGCGGTGCGGATTCGTTTTCGCTGCTACACCTGCTTTCCAGCCGCAAGATATATGTGAGTAACAATATCTCGATTATCGCAGTCCATTTGGACCTGGGCTTCGATCCTGAAAACCAGGAAGTCATGGACAAACTACGAGCACACCTGACACTGCACCAATTTGAATTTCACATCGAAAAAACCGACATCGGTCCGCTTGCCCATTCCGATTATAATAAATTGAATCCCTGCTTTCTGTGCTCCCGGATTCGCCGCAAACGTATATTTGAATTAGCTGAGAAGTACGGCTGTAACAAAATTGCCTTCGGCCATCACAAAGATGATATCGTGGAGACACTGTTGATCAATATTTTTTACGGCCGGGAAATAAGTACGATGAAACCGAAGCAAGATTTGTTTGGTGGAAAGTATTATATTATTCGACCGCTCGCCTATTTGTGGGAAAACATGCTCAAAAAATACACTGCACAACAGCAATTCCCGGTGTTTGAAACAAAATGTCCAACCGGGGAAGTTTCGAAACGCAAGGCGGTGAAAGATATACTGCGGCAACTCAGGCGGGATCAGAAACATATCAAAGAAAATGTCTTTAACCTGAATTATTCACAAACATGGAAAACATGGAAAAATTAAGTAAAAATGATACAACTTTCAAAAAGCAAACGTTCAAAGCAA
>JAFGDW010000253.1 GCA_016931935.1 Candidatus Zhuqueibacterota bacterium
ACATGACAATTATAATCTACCAAGGAGGTGTGGTTAAATCAAGTGAAAAGTAGACTATCCTGCCGCGACAGCGGCTTAGTTCAACAACATGATTAGCGTTAGCGGAATCACTGATGTGAGAGGCATAAATACTACAAATTGTAACAATACATATTTTTATTACAATAGCGTCCGCACCGAAGGCGGTTCAGACAATTATACATTTTATGAAGGTTCGCACTACAGTTCCGATGGACTGGCGCATATCGTAAATAACATTTTTTATAACGCCGGCGGTGGATTAGCTCTTATGCTTGAGCAAGATGCCGAGCAAGCAACCGATTATTTAGGGACGATTGATTATAACAATTATTATACAACCGGAACCAATATCGCAGAATGGAAAACCAACCAGGCGGCGACTGTAAGCGCTTTAAATGCTTTATACGGCAAGGACGCGCATTCAATTTCGAAAACAGTTACGTTTGCTTCATCCACAGATCTCCATTTGGCAGGCGGCTCGATTGGCGATACCGATTTAATTGGAACAGCATTGGCAGCAGTGACAACTGATTACGACGGACATACAAGACATGCGTCATATCCATATATTGGAGCAGACGAAAATACGGGTTCGCCTTTGCCTGTTGAGATGATTACTTTTTCAGCAATTGTTGTGAAATCCGGAGTTAAATTAACTTGGCATACGGTATCAGCAACAAATAATGTCGGTTTCATGATTGAGCGCAAAGAACTTGATGGTGAATGGGAACATATCGGTTTTTTCGAAGGCCACGGCACAACAAATATAACGCAAAGCTATGTGTATGTAGATGAATCGATTCAAAATTCTGAGTATTATTATCGGATTAAACAAATCGATGCTGACGGGACATTTCAGTTTTCAAGTGAAATTAAAATATCAGTTAATTTAGCTGAAACCCTTCATTTATCTCAAAATTATCCAAATCCATTTAATCCTTCAACTACAATTCAGTATTTAATTTTAGAACCGGCTCTGGTAGAATTGAAGATATATAATGATGTTGGTCAATTGGTGCGAACATTGGTAAATAATTATCAAAATACAGGTGAACATTCGACAGTATGGGATGGCACAGATTACAGGGGTAATCAAGTAACCAGCGGTGTATATTTCTATTCCATTAAAATTGGGGATTATATGACTTACCATAAGCAAATGTTATTGATGAAATAGGCTGATTAATAAACACTATAATTATTAAATATTTTTTTCAAATGTGTGAACTTCGTTGAAAGTCAAGCTTCTAAGTTACTCAATGTTAGTAGTGATAGATTCGGTCAGTTTGTTCTTTTTTGAATTCCTTCTCACTGATAAAAGATGTTGAGAAGAAAACGAATTGACAGATGTTTTTATTCCCACATATTTTTCAAGGGAGTCTATTAATTTTTCCACTTATGTATGAACCAAAGTGGTTTTGGGATTTTAAAATTTTGGATGACTTTGTCTGGAGTTGTCTTATTCGTTTTAAGCTCCCAATAATCCCAAAACTACTTTGGCAGTATTTTATTCAATGAATATATTAAGAATCACGTCGGATTAACTTTAAATGACTTAGGATGGTGAATAAATCGTACCGATCACTTTGGTAGCTGTTTTAGACAAGTCGTAAACCGCCTCAGGACTATTTTTGTTTCCCGCAAAAACTTAATTCAATGCCATTAAGATAAGGAATTTTCGATCGTTGCCTGAGCCTGTCGAAGGCCGGACGTTACAGCAGACATAATTTCGTTGAATACCAAGAGACTGTTGCCTTCGGCACCGTTCGTGCCGCGAACAGCGGCGGTACGCCGGTGCGAGCCGGCAGGCTCGGGCAACGGTTTAGTATCTGAAATATGTTCATAATCATTTAACTCAATAATGCAATTATAATTATTAAATGGAAATATGGTTTTTGGGCGATCTTTCTGTAGTGGATCTTCTATAAGAAGAATACATCAGAAAACAGAATGCAAATTCATTTGGTTCTGTAGCAAGGTTCAAAATCGTTTACAATTAGATCAGCATTCAAGTCAATATTATTGCCAGCAACGAAAAACACCAAGATTGAAATCCGAAATTTTGAAAAATTATAAATACTTGCTTGGCACGTCTTAGCGAGCAGTTGGATAGTATGTTTTCTTCGTCATATTCGGGTATTATCATCACATCGATCGGTATTGGCCAAGACTACCCTCCGATGGTGACGTAAGCAGTAATTTACACTCAATAAAATAGTATCGAACATTGACTACATTATTAGCAAAAAGAAATTCGATGTGAATGGAATCTAAAGCCAATTGTCATTTTACTCATAAATTTGTGGAATTAGAAAAATGAAAATTTCTAATATTGGCAGCTATCGACAAAACTTAATGAAATTATTCTATTTTTTGTCAACAATCTTAATATTTAGCTGCAAAATATGGGGACAGACTAATGCCGGTTACCTTACATATGATGGTGCATGGTGCTGGTTTTCGGATCCTCGCGCTGTAATAATCGATAATTATATATTTACAGGATGGGTGAAGTCGGATGGCAGCATTGAGGCAGCAAAATTCGATGTAAACACCCAAATTTGTAAAGCAGATGAGTTATACTCTAAACTTGAAGAAGATGATCACGATAATCCAGGTTTTGTGCTAACACATGATGGCAAATTAATAGCTATGTACACAAGGCATGGTAAAAAAGATTTATTTATAAATGCATTGGAAAATATCAATACAGGATTTGATTTTGCGGGAGCACAGCTAATTCATCCGCTTAGTAATGAGGAATTGGAAAAGTATCCACGAGAAACCATGACGTATGCGAATCCCATTCAATTAAATGCAGAAAATAATCGACTATATTGTTTTGGTCGCTGGACCGGATTTAAACCAAATTTTATGTGGTCAGACGATGGGGGTATTTCATGGACAAAAAGCAAAGTTATTATTACAAATTATCCGTTTGACAATAATAATAGACCGTATGTAAAATACTTTTCAGATGGAATCTCGAAAATTCATATTGTTTTTACTGATGGCCATCCACGCAATGAACCAACCAATTCGGTCTATTATGCTTATTATGAAAATGGAAATTTTTATAAAGCTGGTGGACAAGTCATCTGTGATATTGAAAGTATTCCGTTTGAGCCCAAAGATGCTTCTATTATCTACAAATCTAATGCAGTTGAAGGTCGGGCCTGGATTGCTGATATTGGTCAGGATGAACAAGGTAATCCGATAATATTGTATACGAAAAGCCCTGAAGAGACTGACCACCAGTATTGGTATGTGCGCTATACTAAAAACCAATGGACAAATTATAAAATATGTGATTCTGGTAAATGGTTTCCGCAAACTCCTGAAGGAGAAAAGGAACCTGAACCACACTATTTTGGTGGGATTACGGTACATCCGAATAACTGCAATGTAATTTATTTGTCTCGTCAACTATCTGGTGTTTTTGAAATTGAACGTTGGGAAACGAATGATTCGGGGCGTTCCTGGTCAAAGGAAGCCGTTACACAAAATTCAAAATATGATAATGTTCGTCCGTTTATACCAAGAGGATTGAAAGCTGGTCAAAATGAGGTTGTATTATGGATGGAAAACCAAAAGTATATTCATTACACTAATTTTAAGTCATCAATTAAATATCATATCCGAATGAAGTGAATGAATTCATAGAAAAATCAACCTTGTGGGTAATCTTGTTGGTCAACAGATTGTAAAATTAGTAAACAGATTCCAACGTTCAAATATATATGAATTAACCTGGCAGGTAACTGGACTACCATACGGCGTATAGTTACATATTAATAAGTGGCAATTATTTAGTAACAAAAAATTTGATTTTGCATGAATTAGGGAAATTTGTTGTACACATGCTACTTAAGCTTCAATATCTCAACTGACCCGAAGGAAAGTTCAGATCATATTTTTATTTTACATTCTACAATTAACTGTTGATTTAATCACCCAGACTGGAGAGTCTATGTTCATCAAGCAGTCAGGCATCGAACCAATCGAATTTGATAAGCATAAGATTATTGATTATACCGCAGGACACGATACCAATTCCTCATTCGCGGAGATTTCTGTACCTGTCGGAATTAGTCACAAAATATCCTGGTCGATCCGGTCCGATAAATAACTACTATGTTATTGAAGGCACGGTTGATTTTATGGTTGGTGAAGAGCAGGTTGAGCTTAATTCCGGTGATGTATGCCACCCTGAATGATGGCTCGACTTTAACCTGCACGAATTTGGCAAACAACGGGACAGGCAAGAATTACGGCATTAAGTTTACAATTGAAAAATTTTTAAATAACGGCTGGTACTTTCTGTCAACCAATTCTATCTATCAGGCTAAATACAAAGCGTGAGATGGCATTGAACGTGACGCACGCTTTAATGGAAATGATACTATAAATTTGTTGGCGGGAAAAGAGTTTAACATCGGGAATCACAATGTCTTTGGATTTAATACGTGGCTCATCTGCGCCGGGGGAACGCGCGATAATCCGGTGCAACGTCCGCGGGCTGTCGTCGACGATAATGGGGCGGCTGTAATTGATCCCGTAACAGGAAAGCAAGTAATAAAAACTCCGGATGATTATGGACATGCGTTCTCCAAACAGTTAGATGATTATTTCCGAATAGACATCGGTATCAGCTATCGCATGAATTATCGTAGTGTTGCTCATATTTTTTCATTTGATATTCAAAACGTTTTAAACAGAGAAAACATCCGGAAAATTGATAATTATGATCCGGAGACAATGCAATATATCTACAAAAAACAAGCTGGAATTATCCCGAGTTTTAACCTGAATTATTCACAAACATGGAAAACATGGAAAAATTAAGTAAAAATGATACAACTTTCAAAAAGCAAACGTTCAAAGCAA
>JAFGDW010000254.1 GCA_016931935.1 Candidatus Zhuqueibacterota bacterium
AACGTCTCTGCTAAAGGGATGCGGCCTAAATAATGATTGAACTAACCCGCGCAAAAAACGCGCGGGAAGCTCATCATCGCTTTAGAGGAAAACTATGAAAGCTGGACAATTTATTCTTACGACACTAACCGTCCTGGTCTCTCTAGTTTTAATAAATACTGCAACGTATGCAGCCGATCTCTGGATCAACGCGAGCGACATGCTACATGATCGTCAACTACATACTGCCACGTTATTGCAAAACGGAAAGGTATTGATCGCGGGCTGGTATACTCAGGAAGCAGAGTTGTACAATCCGGAGACGGGGGCGTTCACAGAAATCGGCAGCACAATTTACTACCACTGGCAAGGATTTACGGCAACGTTACTGAATGACGGTAAAGTTCTCATCGCAGGAGGAATAGGCGCTCAACAATTTGCTGAGCTTTATAATCCGGAAACGGGCAGTTTCGAAGCGACAGCCGGTTTAATCACTGTCCACAGCTTTCATACAGCTACGTCATTAACTGACGGACGTGTCCTGATCGCTGGAGGGCAGGACCAGAACGGTCCTCAAACCCATGCAGTATGCGAAATTTATGACCCGCAATTGAATACATTCAGTTTGACTGACAGTCTGAATATGGATCGATCGATACATACTGCCACCCTTCTACCAAATGGGCAGGTACTAATTGCCGGAGGAATACAGACAATAACACCCGGAAACGGACACTACCTAGATTCCTGTGAATTGTACAACCCTGTTAACGGCACTTTCAGCCTGACTCAAAACTTAAAACAGCCCCGAGCCGGCCACCAGGCGACGCTACTCAATAATAGTAAGGTGTTGATTTCCTGCGGAGCATGGAATCAGCGTTATGGAGAGCTATACGATTACGCATCACAAACCTGGTCGTTAACAGGCGACATGATCATCATGAGGCGGAGCTATCACACAGCGACACTTCTCAACAGCGGAAAAGTATTACTGGCTGGCGGATATATTAACTCATCCACAGCTTCAGCAGAATTATACGACCCAGCAACAAACACATTTTCCGCCGTAGACAGCATGTTCACTGCAAGAATGGAACATACTGCCACACGGTTACTGGACGGCAGTGTCCTTATTGCAGGCGGTTCTGGCACAAACGGCGCTATCAATCTGGCCGAGCTTTTTATTCCGGATACAACAACTGTTGTCGGTATTAACAAGGACATGAACTCGAAAGGCTTACCGAGGTCCTTTTTCTTATTACAGAATTATCCCAATCCATTCAATCCGACCACAACGATCCAGTTTCAAATTCCGGCATCAGGACATGTTGAGTTGTATATCTGCACCATGAACGGCGCGAAAGTTCGAACATTGATAAACCAATTCTGCAACGCCGGTACACATTCGATAACCTGGGATGGCCGGGACGACAATAGCAAACAAATCGCGAGCGGAATGTATGTATTTGTTATAAATTCAAACGGAATCAAAGCTTCAAAAAAAATGGTTCTCCTGAAATAAGATTTTGATTCCAATGTGTATAAACTCAACATGTATCTACAGAATGTCAAATTCAAAAGTTGTTCTCAATTAATTGCTGAATTTTTAAGTAGATGCCGACAGTTTGCATTGTGGTCTGCAGTTGTAGATGCCTATTTTTATGATTTGCAAGTACCGACATTTCATAGTCGATCAAACTCTGTTTTGTCTCAAAACAATAGACAAATACGTAAAATAAATGGAATAATACCATGATGATTTACCAAGATAACCTGGTTTCAATAACTGAAGATAAAATTATCTTTGCGCACTACTATTACCCTTCAGGCAAAAGTAAGGCGGTAAAATTAGCTGACATTGAATTGATAGAGGTTAAAAAATCGACAATCGGGAACGGAAAATGGAGAATTCATGGAACCGGGAATTTCAAAACCTGGTCTCCTAAAGATAATGCGCGTCCTAAGCGCGACAAAATTTTCTTTGCCAAACTAAGAAGCCAATGGATTAATATCGGCTTTACCGTGGAAAATGCAGCTCTCGTAGAAAAATTATTCAAAGAAAAAAAACTGATTAGAAATGAATGACTGACGGATTCGTGTTCATCATGAAATTAAGTTTATGTGTCGTCTTGTTGAGCGTGGTAATTGTTTCGCGCACATCTGCCACAAGTTCCGAACGTTCGTTCGCCCAAGCAAGTTTTTAAAGAATCGTTGGTCAAAACATTAAATTTTACTTTCCCCCAAAATAGCTAAAGTAGAATTTATGGCACTAAATATCAAAAGAGTTGATATTACCACATAATAGTTGAAGGTCATGCCGGGAAAGGATATAATCAGTTCGTTATGTTTGCCGGGACTGGTGTTAATTTGCTCGCATTCAAAGCGTTATCTATTGAATCCATTCACTTTTTTTCCTGATGACAGCTTTAGAGATGTAACTTTATCCTAATGTAAAGCGACATACGTTTTAGTGATGCAACAAATTGTATAACATTTGTGTTCAATTAAAATTATGAGTATGAGTTTTTTTGTCGAAGCCATTTTTATTTGGAAGGAGGATGTAATGAAGTTGCTTCATATATTTCAAAACCATGAAGAGCGCACATTAAAGCGCAACTCAGCTCGCATGATATACACCATTTTTCTTTATTTGCTCTTTAGCTTCTTACCACTAGCCGCGCAACCATCTGGCGGGCCATACGGACCAATTCAGCAAACCTATGATTTGCCTCAGGTAACCGGAAAGATCTACTACGTGGCCCCGGACGGCAATGCCGATGCTTCTGGTGAAAAACTTTCCCAACCAACGACCATTGGTGTCGCAATAACGCAGGTCAAAACCGGCGACGCGATAGTGATGCGCGGCGGCGTCTATCGGACGGGTGATTTAAAACTGAACCAGGGTATCACCATTCAGCCTTATCAGGATGAACGGCCGATTCTAAAGGGCACACAAGTTGTGACCGGATGGGAACAGCAGCAAAACGGATTGTGGGTAACAACGTGGGAGTGTCTGTTCCCGCAAGGGCCACAGAACTGGTGGAGACGAAATCGCCATGGCTCGGATACGCCTCAGCATCGTTTTAACAACGACCTTGTATTCGTGGACGGCCGGTTTCTCCAATCTGCCGGCTGGGAAGGCGAACTCGACGATAATTCCTATTACATTAATTATGAAACGAAAAAAATTTACCTCAGCATGGATCCACGAGAACATGTGGTGGAAATTACCGCGTTCGCAACCGGACTGGTCAGAACCACTCAAAAAGTGCACGGCAAAACGTCCGACAAAAAAGGGCCGATCATCAAAGGCATCACGTTTACCCAATACGCCACACATCCGCTGGAGGTTGAAGGTTACTATCCCGAAAAATTATCGATGGAATCCGAACATGGCAAGGATATAATTGGCGCTCGGTTAGAAAATTGTACATTTTCATATTCCGCACGGTTTGGCGCGTTTTTAAAAGGCGACAGCCTTACCGTTCGGCAATGCAAATTTAGCGACACCAGCACCGAGGGGCTTTATATTGTAAGCTCATCCGATGTGCTGTTGGAGAAAAATATTTTCACCCGCAATAACATTGAAGGATTTAACGGCTACTATCCGGCTGCGGTTAAAATTTTCAACCAGTGCTACCGCGTCACCTGCCGCGACAATCTCATCATCGATCAACCAAATTCCACTGGCATTTGGTATGATGTCGGCAATGTGGATGGCGTTTTCATCAACAACTGGGTTGAAAATGTGCATTACGATGAAGTCCATCGCAAGCCCGATGATGTGTGGCCATGCGGCGCAGGATTTTATTTTGAAATTTCACGGGGTGCAATTTGCGCCGGCAATGTGTTTGTCAATTGCGATGCTGGCGTTCACTTGCGCAACGCCGCGGATGTGCAGATGTATAACAACACCTTCATCAACAGCCAGGCGTTAATTGGTCGCGACGCGCGAACGGCAACCGGCGATCATTTCGATTGGCACCCCAGCACCGGTCCAGCCATCGATAAACGCTACGGTCATGTTTTCAAAAATAATCTGCTCGTCGGCGACGAAAGTTATGTCAAGCCGCTGTTATCGGTATGGCAACCGGCTGCCCTGTGCGGACGCGTTGACACTCAGCAATTAAAAGAGCTCGATAACAACGTTTACGTTCGTACTTCTGCCAGTAAGTCTCCATTACTTTTCTGGAGTCCAATGAAAAATAAAGAATGCCGTTCATATCTAAACTCACTTACGGACTTGCGAAAACTGCATCCGGAATTTTCTGTGAACAGCCTTGAATTTGAGGATTACCGCGGGCCGCTGTTCAAATCTCTCGAATTGGGGAATTTTCAGTTATTGTCGGGATTTCCCGGAAAAAGTGCAGCGAGTCAGGTTCCGGTAGCACTTAATAAGCTTATCAATCAAGGCGAAAAATCCGAGTTGTACATTGGCGCCTATCCGCTAAAAGAATAAGTTTCGTTTATGAGTCCGTTTAAAGGAATGACCAGTTGAACCACAAACCTTCGACTTTGCTCCGGCTTAAGCTCCGGCTTCACAGTGAGCGGAGTCGAAGCCGACATTACATGAATAAACTTGTTCGTTTATTGCCTTTGACAGGCTCAGGCAACGTAGTGATCTTTTGTCATTTTAAAGTAATAGTGCTGTATAATTACCACTATACTTAGTCGACAATTTGCACAAAAACAATGGAGCTTCACTTTTGGAACCACTTGCAATCATGTCCGACATCCACGGCAACCGCTGGGCATTGGAGGCTGTGCTTGAAGACATTGAAAAACGAAATATTTTGAATATCGTCAATTTGGGCGATGTGCTGTACGGCCCGCTCGATCCGGCCGGGACAGCTAATCTGTTGATGCCGCTCGGCTTATCCACCGTATCCGGCAATCAGGATCGGATTATTATTGATCCATCCATTCCCAATGATTTCAATCCGACGCTGCAATTTGTTCGCAGAAGTCTTGAGAAAAATCATCTCATGATTTTGGAAACGCTGCCAAAAACCCATACGATCGATGACACCATTCTGCTATTTCACGGAACACCCGAGCATGACGAAACGTACCTGCTGTTAGATGTTCATAAAACTGGAATATCGCTAAAATCTGACAACGAACTATCCGCACTACTGCAAAATCGCACTGAATCGGTATTCCTGTGCGGCCACGATCATACACCCAACATAGTGACATTGCCCGATGGCAAAATCATTGTTAATCCAGGCAGTGTTGGTTTGCAGGCATACGATGATGATGAACCATTTCCACATGCGATTGATAACGGCAGTCCGCATGCACGTTACAGCATTTTATCACAACGTGAATATGGATTTTATATTGAACATATTATGATTCCCTACGACCATCACAGCGCCAGCGCCACCGCCATCACAAATGGCCGCCCGGATTGGGGTGAATGGTTGAAAACCGGAAGGGCGACAATTCCCAATGGGTAGGCGGCATCCACATCAGCCGTTCTCGCCGGATATGATTGCGCCATTTCTTGATGGCCGCATCGTTGAATCCGCTGAACTATTCAACAATGGGAAAAGTAATTCCAACTATCATATCAAATTGAGCGATGGTAGTGAATATGTCGCACGGGTGTACGGCGCTGCGGACATTGACTTTGAACATTACATCCACAAAATCGCCAGGACTGTCGCACTTGTACCGGATATTTTATTTCATACTCAACAATGCGCTGTTCTCACTTACATGCCCGGCGAAACATTGGGCGATGCCCCTCAATTTGCCGGCAAGGCTGCACAAGCATTAACGCGACTCTCATCTATTTCCTTCGATTCTCGCGGACAAATTCAAACTGACGGAACAATCAAGCCCTGGCCATTTGGCCGCATAGGAGGCTTTGTTGAGATAATGCTAACAAACAAAGAAGTAATCTATTGGTTAGGAAGTGAGCGAATTGAACATATTCGCACAATTATGGCGAATGAAGAAAAACGCCTGTCGGAATTGGAAGACCACACATATTTCGTTCATGGTGATTTCAATCCTTACAATATTCTCATCCACAACGGGGAAGTGAGCGCTGTTTTAGATTGGGAATTTGCCCATTCCGGCACGCCGTATATGGACATCGGAAATATGCTGCGGAATATCGATAAGCAGTATCATGATGCTATTTACGATGGACTTGTCGCCGGCGGCATGGAGGTCCCGGCAGATTGGAAGGAACGTGCGCAACTGGTTGATCTTGGCAGTCAGCTTCAGTTTTTGACCTACAACAAACCGGTGGAATCCAAACAACGGTGTATTTCTCGAGTCGACCGGTTTATAAAAACCTTTTTATAGAACACGGATCTGACGGATGTGACGAATTTTCACGGATATTTCTTTTTTAAATCTGTGCGAATCCGTTCTATCCGTAAAATCTATGTTCCATGCTTTTCACTAATCATCGAAGTACAGCCACGCTTTCATCCCGTCCGTTCGACGCAACGGAAATCAACACAGGCATCACATCCTTAATATCATCAATATGCGTAATCACAAAAATTTGCCGGAATTGAGTGGAGAGTTTTTGTAGTGTGTTAAGAATCAACTCTTTGCGTGATGCATCCTGCGAGCCGAATATTTCATCGAGCACAATAAAATTGATTTGCCGGCCACCTGCCCGCTCAGCCACGACCTGACTGATAGCGATCCGCAAACACAGATTGGCCAAATCCTGCTCGCCGCCGGAAAACCGAGCTAGCGGGAACCGCTCGGATTGATCATACAGATAAATATTGTAGTCATCATCCAACTCCAATAGCGAGTAGCGACCATTGGTCGTGAGATGCAGCAGTTCAGAAGTCCGTTGGGCGATTAACGGCCGGATACGTCCGGTCAGTTCGCGGCGGAATGTGCCGAAATGGTCGTCCAGCGTTTTTAAATAGACGATCTCCTCCTGCAATTCCTGAATATCCGCCAGCAACTGCTTTTGCCGATTGATATCCGCATCGATCTTTTCCAGGTCCTTTTCCCAACCCAGGATAGTGCGGTTACTGGCTTCCACAAGCTCACGATGTTTGTCGACATCTTCCTGTAGCGTCGTCATTTCATTTTTGACAGCATCGTACTCTTCGGGATTGAATTTCAATTCAGTCAACTGTTTTTTATGCGCGTCAATATCCGCTGACAGCTCTTTTACGGTCGTTTGATTATCCTGCAATTCGTGCAGTACTGCCGGCAAGCGATTAATATGCTCCTGATATTTAATCGCCTGCTCCCGCAACGTGCCCAATTTCTCTAATTCAACGCGTACCTGTTTATGCCCGGCTTCGTCGTAATTCACATCACCGATGGATTTGATCGCTTCTTCCAGCTCGGCCAGGTTTTTTTCCCAGCGCGCTACATCCTGTTTTGCTTTATCGACTTGTTTGGATCGCTCAGTAAATTGCTCCTGCTTGCGTACCAGTTCATTTCGCTGTTTATTTATTTCCTGAATAGTTGCGCGCAGTTCATCAAGCCGGACGGCGCTTTTCTTTTTATCGGCATCATATGTTTTGTACTGTGCACGCAATCCGTTTAATTCAGTTTCGAAATGCAATACCACATCATCGTAATGTTCGCCCAGCGGACGCGTGCACACCGGGCACGGACTGTCGCTGCCGATATTTTCGATATTCTTTTTCCGCTGTCCCAGGTCCTTGCCAATGGTTTCAATCTTTTTTAATTCAGCTTCAGCGGCCGTTAATTTTTGGCGGGTCTGTTCACGTTCTTTTTCCAGCGTTTCTACTTTTATATCAACCGTGGCAATTTGCTCTTCCATCCCTCCAACGCCAGTTAACGATTTTTGCAGGGTTTCCAATTCAGCCTGCAAGCGTACCAGTTGAGATGTCGCTCGCTCGCGTTCGTCCTGTTTTGCTTTTAGCTCCACATAAGCGCGACTGCTCACATCCAGCCGCTCTTTTTCCGCTTTTACTTGATCGTATGTTTGCAGCATCGGCTGCATTTTCTCTAACTCGACCTGTTGTTCATCAATTTGTTTTATTTCCACATCAAGCTGTTTGCAACGATTCTCGAAATCCACCAATCGGTGCTGCCACTTATCGACCTGCGCTGTGAGGTGATTGTGTTGATCACGCAGTGTGGAAAGTATATCAAATTTGGTTCGATTGCCAACAAGTTTTTCCTGTGCCGCCTTTAATTGTGCTTCCAAATCCTTTAGCGCCGTTTTCTTTTCAGCAATCTGATTCTTGATTTCTTTCCGCCGTTCCTTCAGCACCTTCTCGTCCTGAAGCGTGGCCTGCATACCCTGTTGCTGCGCGGCTTTATCCCGCTGGTCACTACGGATTTGTACGCGAATCTTCTCGATCACGTCAATATTCATCAACCTTGAAATGCTCTTGCGACGATCTTCCGGCGACAGGGCCGATAACGCCGCCAAATCCTTCTGCCGCGCAAATACTGATACAAAAAACGACCGATAATCCAACGCCAGCAGCGATTCTACATAATCATTTACGCCCGATTCCTGTACCGCTTCCGGTTCCGGATTGCCAGCCCGGTAGATTGCTGCTTCAGCAATGGCATTCTTGCCCTTTAATTGTCGTGCCACCCGGTACGACACACCGCCCAATATAAATTCCAGTTCAACCGTACACGCTTCCTTCGATTCTGCAAACTGTGAACGGACATCCTGCTTGTCGCTGCGCCGGATTTTGTTACCGTACAACGCCCAGCCGATTGCTTCGACCAGCGTGGTTTTGCCAGTTCCATTTTGTCCAACGATGCCGATCAAATTTTCCGGCAATTCCAAATCCAGCCGGCGAAAACGGCGATAGTTTGTAAGTGTGAGGCGGTTGATGATCATTTTATATTGACTATTATTTATTAATTAATACCATCCATAATACAAAGAAATTGTTAATAGTTCAAGATAAATATAAAACAATTGTTGTTTTGTAGAAACACTCCGGTTATGTTATTTAGTATATTAAATCAACATGGAATACATTCCAAATTTGATTATTTCTACATTAAAACCAATAACCGTATAATTTATATTGATTTTTCAAAAATTCTTTTTTATAATATATTTGTTTTATTTATAATAGATAGTGCATTTACTTAATATATCCAGCACACGTTGCAAAAAATGGAATGGATATTGCAAATAAAATATAAATCGTGAATTCCCGCTATAATGGCCATGATATAGATTAGATACAATTCTGACATATTGTAACGATAAAGTTCAACAAGTTTCATTCCATAATATTTTACTCTACCAGTTTGTAAAATATTGATGAAAACTACATAATGAAAGATAGGGATAAGTCAAAAAAAACACTCACATCAAAGATATAGTGAGGAGAGCAAATTATGTATACAAAGAAAAAGGCCAAATCATTACAGCGACTAGGTTTTTACTTTTTGCTGAGCCTGATCTTTTTTGGGTTAACTAGTTGTAGCCAAAAAGAACAAAAGCAAACATACAAGGTGGGAATCTTGTGTGGTTTGGATTATATTACCGAGCTGTTTGATGGATTTAAAAGTAAGATGAATGAATTGGGTTATATTGACGGCGAAAATATTATGTATGATTATCAACGAACAAACTTTGAGCCGGTAAAAGAAAAGGAAATTCTTACTCAATTTATAAATAGTAAATCAGATCTTATTCTTACTTTTCCCACGGAAGTTTCGATGGCGGCCAAAGCAGCTACTCGGGAAACGGATGTTCCGGTTATTTTCGCGATTGCTAATATTGAGGGGACAAATCTTATAGACAGTATCACAAAACCGGGAAAAAATATTACCGGCGTACGATTCCCTGGTCCCGATTTGGCAATTAAACGCTTCGAGGTCATGCGAGAAGTAGCACCACATGCAAAGCGTATGTGGGTACCTTATCAACGTGGATATCCCATCGTGGCAAATCAAATGGAAGTGTTGCGTCCGGTAGCGGAAGCAGAAGGAATTTCATTAATTGAATTTCCGGCAGATGACGCTGCAGAACTTCAGGCGAAGCTGGATGCCCGTGATAATTTAGATGATATTGGTTTTGATTCCATATTTTTTATTCCGGAACCAATTAGCTGTACAGACGACGCATTTGAAGTGATGGCGAAATTCGCTTATAAACATAAAATGCCTATTGGGGGTATTTTAATGCAAGTCGGCGATTATGGCTCAATTTTTGGCATCAATGTGGATGTTCCCAAAACGGGTCAACAGGCAGCCATTCTTGCTGATAAAATTCTTAAAGGCACGCCTGCCGGTGCAATACCGGTTGTCTCTTCGGAAAGCTATCTGGAAATAAATTATAACGTTGCTCAGGAACTGGGAATCCATGTTCCGGATGGTTTGTTAAACAGAGCTGACAGGATCATTCGTTAAGGCGCACAGACAAAAGGAATAATGACGATATGACATCACAACTGCGAATTACATCCAAACATTTAACTCTTATCCTAGCCAGGTTGCTTGTAATCTTTTTATTTCTAAATAGCTGTACAAAGCATAAATCTGAAGTTCTTCATGTAGGCATCCTGTCAGGTTTAAATTATCTCACTGAAATAGGTGATGGATTCAAATCAAAAATGACGGAATTGGGTTATATTGATGGCAAAAACATTATCTATGATCATCAAAAAACCGAATTCAATACGACGCATTATAAAAACGTACTCAACTCATTCATTAATAATAATGTTGACTTGATTTTTGCTTTCCCGACTGAAGCGTCCCTGGAAGCCAAACTGGCTACACGGGGAACAAATATTCCGGTAATTTTTGCACATACGAATGTTGAATGCTCTGACCTGATTCAGAGTACAGCTAAGCCCGGGAATAACATCACCGGAGTTCGCTTCCCCGGACCAGATATCGGACTCCAAAGTTTAGAAATTATGGCTGAATTGGTGCCAAAAGCTAAACGAGTATGGATACCTTATCAACGTAACTACCCAACGGTTGAAAATCAATTAAACGTTATGTACCCGTTGGCCAGATCGATGAAAATAAAACTCGAAGAGGCTCCCGCGACTGATGCTACAGAGCTTAAATCCCTGCTCGAAACTCATGAAAAAGCAACAGATATTGGGATGGATGCTATTCTAATAATCGCTGAACCTCTTTGTGTAGCGCCCGGAGCATTTGAAGCCATGAGTTTATTTGCAAAGAAACATAAAATTCCAATTCTGGGCGCCCTGGTGACGATCGGTGATCATGGCACGCTGTTTGGAATTAATGTCAGCCAATTTGCGACAGGCGAACAGGCAGCTATATTAGCCGATAAAATACTCAAAGGGACTCCGGCTGGTTCGATTCCGGTAGTTTCTGCTAAACCGTATTTTCAACTCAATTATAAATTAGCCCAGGAACTGGGCTTAAAAGTAAGCAAAGGATTACTAAGTAAAGCAAACGAGATAATTCGTTAAGCGAACATACAATTATTGTAAACTGAACGGTTTCTGCAAAAAAAATTATAAATTTGGGCACACCATCAATGACAATAAATCAAAAAACAGAAAAAAAGTTCAGAAGTCTGGCAATAACGCTAACTACATCGTTTTCGATTTTGCTCATCATTGTTTTAGTAATTGCCAGCTGCTTACAAATGTACTTTAACTTTCGTGCTCAACAAAAACTTTTATCTGAGTATGAACATGCTATTGCTCGTGATGCTGCAAATAGTGTGACAGGTTTCATACGGGAAAAGTTTAATTTATTAGATGCAGTATCCCGTCGGAGCAACATTGTTATCATGCCTGTTGAAGAACAAAAGCCGCTACTGGAAAAATTGTTAGGTTTGGAACCCGCATTTCGCCAGTTATTCCTTTTAAACTTGCAAGGTGATGAACTGCTGAACGTTTCTCGTTTATCAAAATTATTGTCTAAAGAATTAATGGAATATGATTCACATGAATTGCTTGCTTATGTGCGCCAAAATGAAAAATACACCAGTTCCATCTATATTGATAAAGTAACTAATGAACCCATGATGATTATGGCTGTCCCAATCACGGATGTTTTTAAAGATATGACTGGTATATTAATCGCAGAAACAAATTTGAAATTTATGTGGGATTTGGTAAGCGAGATGAAAATTGGGAAAAACGGACTCGCATACGTCATAGACAAACAAGGAAATCTAATCGCTTTTCGGGATATTAGCCGCGTGCTAAAACGAGAAAACCTGAATCACCTAAACGAAGTTCATAATTTTTCGGCAGAACATATTCCCATCGCTGAAAACCATGTCCATATATCAAAAGGCATCCTTAATACCACTGTTTTGACAACCCATATAGCTTTAGACCTTCCCCAATGGACTGTTATCATTGAATTGCCGATTATAGAATCCTACGAGACTGTGGGAACAGCATTGATACTTTCAGCATTGGTTATTTTCATAAGCATCCTTGCCGCGATCGTATTTGGTAGTGTCATATCAAAACGTATGATCCAACCAATAGTTGAACTTCGCGATGCTACTGAAAAAATTGGGAGTGGTCAACTTGATTTAAAGACGAATATTCACTCCAAAAATGAAATCGGTGAATTAGCAGCAAGTTTTAATAAAATGGTGGATGATTTAAAAAGGACTACCGTAACACGCGATGCGCTGATGAAAGAAGTAAATGAACGTAAGCAGATAGAAAAAATTCTGAAGGAGAGTGAGCAAAAAATGAAGGCCATTCTGATGGCCTCGCCGATTGGTATCGGTTTGATCATCAATGACAGAATAGAATGGGCAAACGATTCTTTGTTTCGGATGACAGGGTATGAAAACAATTCATTATTGGGACAAAATACGTCGATTCTCTATTCATCGGATAAAGAGTATGAACGTGTGAGTCATGATCTTTATCAAAACACAACCATATCCGATAATGGACATATTGAAACTCAATGGATACGCAATGATGGCGATATTTTTGATTGTATTCTTGGTGCTTGTTCGCTCGATCCCGTTGATCCGTCCAAAGGGCAAATTGTAACAATTGTAGATATCTCGGAAATGAAGCGACTGCAAGCCAAACTCTTGCAAGCGCAAAAAATGGAAGCGATCGGAACGCTTGCAGCTGGAATCGCTCATGATCTCAATAATATTCTTGTCGGGATTGTCGGATATCCTGAGTACTTATTATTGGATATGCCGGTAGATGACCCCTTGAGAGAACCATTACAATCAATACAAACATCAGGTGAAAAGGCTGCGACGATAGTTCAGGATTTATTGACATTGGCACGGCGTGGTGTAACCAATACGGAGATCGTAAATTTAAACACAATAATTTCTGATTATCTGAAAAGTCCTGAATACGAAAATCTCTGCTCTTTTCACTCCCGCGTTCGAATAATAACTGACCTTGACAGTGAGTTGCTAAATATCGCTGGTTCTCCATTTCACCTTTCAAAAACGATTATGAATCTTGTCTCCAATGCGGCTGAATCCATTCGCAATGAAGGAGAAATACTCATTTCAACTCAAAATCAATATCTTGACATGCCTGTCTCCGGATATGATTATGTTAACAAAGGCGAATATGTTACGCTAAAAATCACCGATTCCGGTGAGGGCATTTCAAAGGATGATATGAAAAAGATATTTGAACCCTTTTACACGAAAAAGAAAATGGGGCGTAGCGGTACAGGACTGGGAATGGCTGTTGTGTGGGGAACAGTCAAAGATCATAACGGTTATATTGATCTCCACAGCATAGAAGGTAAAGGAACAACTTTTAAGCTATATTTCCCGGCAAGTAGAAAGGATATTATCAGGGAAAATACGACATTGTCTATAGCCTGAATTATTCACAAACATGGAAAACATGGAAAAATTAAGTAAAAATGATACAACTTTCAAAAAGCAAACGTTCAAAGCAA
>JAFGDW010000012.1 GCA_016931935.1 Candidatus Zhuqueibacterota bacterium
CCCGTCGTGATTGATAAGATAATTGACGCGTTTGCTCGCGTCGCCAAACACAAACGTGAATGATCCAACCAAGTTTTGGGATCATACGTAATAATAAAATTTTAACATAGCGAATAAATCGAAAAACGATTTATTTGATGATTAATTCAGTTTTAGGAGGAGTCAATGAAAATTGTTGTCTGTGTAAAGCAGGTACCGGATACGGAAGCACGGATCAAGATTGCCGGCGATAAGAAAAGCATCGATCCGACAGACATCAACTGGATTTTAAACCCGTATGACGAATTTGCTGTGGAAGAAGCGCTGCAGATCAAGGAAAAGTCGGGCGACGCGCAGATTATTGTGGTTTCAGTTGGTCCCGAGCGGGTTGTTTCCGCATTACGAAGCGCCCTGGCCATGGGAGCTGATGATGCTGTCCTGGTGAAAACCGACGATGTCTACCTCGATTCAATTACCACCGCCAAAGCGCTTGCAGAGGCACTGAAAGATATGGAATATGATCTACTGCTGTTCGGAAAACAGGGTGTGGATGATGACAGTCTTGCCGTTGGTCCGATGGTTGCGGAATTGTTAGGTGTGGGCTGCGTGACACGGGTAACGGATCTAACCGTTGCTGATGGCGCAATCGAAGCCAAACGCGAAATTGAAGGCGGCGCTGAAGTCGTAACAGCAAAACTACCAGCAGCGATCACTGCGGAAAAGGGATTGAACGAACCCCGCTATCCGGCGTTACGCGGCATCATGATGGCGAAACGCAAGCCAATTCCCGAAAAACAGGTAGCGCTCGCTGCTCCCAAACTTAAAATTCGCGCATTGGAATATCCGCCCTCACGCCAGGCTGGCAAAATTGTTGGTGAAGGCGTCGATGCTGTCCCAGAACTGGTAAAATTGCTCCGTGAAGAAGCAAAAGCGATATAATCGAGGAGGATAAATTTCATGTCGAAACCTGTATTTGTTATAGCTGAACAACGTGACGGCGCGTTCCGCAAGCCAACCTATGAAGTTGTAAGTGAAGGACGCCGTCTTGCTGATAAATTAGGCGCACAATTAATTGCCATTCTGCTCGGTGATAGTGTTGAGAGTATTGCTGCTGAACTGGGACACTATGGAGCCGACAAAGTAGTGGTCGCACAAAGCGGTCTGTTCAATAATTACTCTGCGGAAGGCTACACGCAAGTGATTAGTAAAGCCGTACAGGATGCGGGTGCAGGTATTGTCCTGTTGACTGCCTCGGCGCTGGGAAAAGACCTTGGCCCGCGTCTGGCTGCCAAACTCGATACCGGCCTGGCAAATGATTGCATCGGCTTGAGCCTTGATGGCGAAAAATTGATCTGCAGACGCCCCATGTTTGCCGGCAAAGTGATCGCGGATGTGGAATTTGAAGATGGTATTCAGATTGCCTCCCTGCGACCGAATATATTTGCCCCGACTGCGCCTGATACATCCAAAACTGCCGCGATTGAGAATGTGGCTGTGGCGATTGAAGCTACTGATGTCAAAGCGCTTGTGAAGGAAGTGGTTGCCTCTGCCGGCGCCAAGATGGACCTGACTGAAGCGGATATTATCGTTTCCGGCGGTCGCGGTATGAAAGGCCCGGAAAACTATGCGATTATCGAAGAATTAGCGACAGTTCTGAGCGGCGTGGTTGGCGCCTCGCGTGCCGCTGTGGATGCCGGTTGGCGTCCTCATGCCGATCAGGTGGGACAAACCGGTAAAACTGTATCCCCCAAGTTGTACATCGCCTGCGGTATTTCCGGCGCGATTCAGCATTTGGCTGGTATGAGCTCATCCAAATGCATTGTGGCAATTAATAAAGACAAAGAAGCGCCAATATTCGAAAAAGCCGATTACGGCATTGTTGGTGACTTATTTGATGTGGTTCCTGCATTAACAGCGGAGCTAAAAAAGAATATGTAAATATTATACCGCATAGAAATAATCTCGCACCTGATGGCGTCTGAGCGCCGCAGGTGCGATTTGTGTTTATGGTCGGAATTTGGTTGTGTTGCCCGATTGTTCGATCGTTCCGCCAGTCTCTGGCGGAATGCAGTTGGGACGGTCTCCGTCCCGCATTCCTACGGATTTATTACAACACCCATTTTTTCTGATATCGGACGCAGAGCATCCGCACTGCATTCCACCGCAGAGCGGAGGAACGATCCCTTTTGGAATTATTATAGAACCTTCCGACCAATTTGATCCGTCCTCTTTTCAGCATCCAGAAAGACGGATCGTTCCGACTGCCAATTATTATATGGGAGGAATATTTATGCCAACTGCAGTACCATCCAGAGAAGTGTTCTGGAATATTCACAATCACGCCATTCTCTACGGTTTGATGGTGATAACGTTTATAGTCTTCGGGTATGGATTTTATCGCCGGTTACGCTTGTGGAAACTCGGAAAGCCGGAGGACCGTACCGATCGGCCACTCGAGCGGATTAAAGCCGTGTTGGGTTACGCGATTGCCCACGGTAAACTGCTAAAAGAATCGTACCCTGGTCTGATGCACCTGGGCATCTTTGTTGGATTTGTCATCCTTCTTATCGGAACCGCAACTGTCAGTTTCGATTATGATGTGTGGGGACTCATTTTTCGCCAGGATTCATTTCTCACCGGTAATTTCTATCTCATTTTCTCTCTGATTCTTGATATCGGTGGTGTGCTGGCAATTCTTGGAGTATTGGTCGCCATGTTTCGCCGCTTTGTGCAGCGTCCAAGCCGGTTAAGCCAACAAGTAGACGAAACAATTTTTCTGGTGGGATTACTGGTCATTCTGCTCGGCGGATTTTTGGTAGAAGGAACGCGCATTGCGGTAACCACGCCGGCATGGGAAAACTGGTCACCGGTCGGATCGTGGGTGGCCGGATTTTTCGCAAACAGTCCGGAAGCTACTGTCCGTTTGTGGCATCAGATTGGCTGGTGGTCACATTTGGTGTTGGCGTTTGGCTTCATTGCCTATATTCCGTATTCTAAATTGCTGCATATGATCACCTCACCAATGGATATTTATTTCCACGCCACCAAACCGAAAGGTCAATTGAAATCTATGGATTTGGAAACCGCAGAGACTTTTGGCGCCACTAAAATCGATGATTTCACCTGGAAAGATTTGCTGGACATGGATGCCTGTACGCGCTGCGGCCGTTGCCAGGATAACTGTCCGGCATGGCTGAGCGAGAAACCATTATCTCCGAAAAAGATTATTCTCGATTTACAGGCAAATTTAACGGCAAAAGGCCCGAAATTAATTAAAAACAAAGGCCAGGAGTCACAGGATTTGCCCGAGCCGTTGGTTGGTACAGCAGTTACCGCCGATGAAATTTGGGCCTGCACTACCTGCCGCGCTTGTATGGAAGCCTGTCCCGTAATGATTGAACACATCGATAAAATTGTGGAAATGCGTCGTGAACGTGTGCTGATGGAGAGTGACTTTCCGGCTGAATTGCAACAGACATTTAAGGGGATGGAAAACAATTCCAATCCGTGGGGGATTGGTATGGCCAGTCGTGGCGATTGGGCTGATGGACTGGACATTCCCAATATTATGGATGCACCGGAAGCTGAAGTCTTATGGTTTGTTGGATGCGCTGGTTCATATGATGATCGCGCCAAAAAAGTATCTGTGGCATTTGCTAAAATAATGAAAGCCGCCAGCGTAAAGTTTGGTATTCTTGGAGCCGAAGAAAAATGTTGTGGTGAAACTGCACGTCGACTCGGCAACGAATATCTCGCTGCCACAATGATGGAAATGAATGTAGAGTTGTTCAACGAAATGGGTGTGAAGAAAATTGTTACCTTCTGTCCACATTGTTTTAATACGTTTAAAAACGAATACCCACAATTCAATGGCAATTACGAAGTAGTGCATCATACCGAATTTATCGCCGACTTGTTAGCGTCCGGTAAAATTAAATTAAAATCTGGTAACGGTGCAACGGTCACATTTCATGATTCCTGTTATCTTGGCCGGTATAACGATATTTATGACCAGCCACGCGATATTCTGAAACAAGTATTCACAAATGGAGTTACCGAAATTAAAGACCATAATCACGACAAAGGTTTCTGCTGTGGAGCTGGTGGCGGCCGGATGTGGTTGGAAGAAACTATTGGCACGCGTGTAAATCATATGCGTACCGAGCAAGCGTTGGCAACTGGTGCGTCAGTATGTGTGTCCGCTTGTCCTTACTGCCTGACCATGATTACCGACGGCATTAAGGATAAAGAAGCAGTTGATAAAATGAAAAGTCTGGATTTGGCCGAGGTCGTTGCTGATCATTTGGATGTGTAATTTTAGGCAATATTCAAAAAAATCTAAAGCCGTTGAATTCATAATAAATTCAGCGGCTTTTTCTATTGATGAATTTAAACTTGACATTTGGTGTGAATAATTGTATTATTGAATAATAGCAGAGGCGGTTAGATCAGATTAAAAATGGAAACAGTTTTAAAACGTATAAAAAGAGCTCTTATAAAAGGTCGTTATGTTTTTAGTATAAAAGCGCGAACTGAAATGGAGATCGATTGTATTACTGAAACTGATGTCATAGAATCGATATTAAATTCAGTAGCTATATATAAAAAAATACGATCGCAAAGTCCATATCGAAAAAATTATAGAGAATACTTGTACATAATTATGGGTTCAAATTTAGATGGCTTACCGATCTATTCGAAGGGTAAGCTGGTGAAAGAACAAGGAGAAGATATGTATTATTTTCTAATTTCTTCAAAAAAAGCATTGTAGGAGAATGATTATGGAATCATTTATAATAAATATTTGTCCAACATGCGGTAGCGATAAAATTCAAAAAGTATGTAAAAATTGGACGACAACAGTACTAGGAAAACAATATACAGTACCTTCGTTGGAGTACTATGAATGTCCTGAATGCGGAGAGGAGCTTTACGATAGTGAGGCGATGAGAAAAATTGAAAGGTATTCTCCGAATATAAAAAAATCAAAAGAGAATAAAACAATTGTCGTGTAGAATAAAATCATGCACCACGAGAATTGCTTAATTAATATATTGAAAGTCTGAAATTAGCTGAGATAGTTGCTGATCATTTGGATGTGTAATTTTAGGCAATATTCATAAAAATATAAAGCCGTTGAATTCATAATAAATTCAGCGGCTTTTTTATTGAAATTTTATTTAATGGTATTAATGGTATTCAATCATGCGCTATATATCATAAATTTGATTTTTTACCACGAAACACTCGAAACACACGAACCTATGAGTATGACCCCAAAATCAGGTTATTCCTAACAGCCCAAGCAACCAGGCCGTGATATGTTTTATAGATTATCATCCTGTTTTACAAG
>JAFGDW010000255.1 GCA_016931935.1 Candidatus Zhuqueibacterota bacterium
ACTGTGGCGCAACTGACCGAGCTTGCCGCCGCCCAGAGGTCCATTTTTTCTGCCCTAAAAATTAAACCGCCGTCCACCGTGCAGGACGTGCGCGATTCCGGATGATGTAGTCACACACGTCATCTTTTTTAAGGTAATTTTAACTTTTATTCTTATTGTGCTTATGCACTTTTTTTATTGACTACGACTGTCGAAGACAGGATAAATGTACATGAAATTCAGACGACTTTTTCACTATTTCCAATAAATCGTGCTACTATTTTAACCACGTCTGGTACAACGCCATTTCTTAACACCAATGTAAAGGATTAGTTATCAAATGTTCATGTAAATTTCTCATTTTATATTTCATGAGGCA
Source organism: Candidatus Zhuqueibacterota bacterium (assembly GCA_016931935.1). Taxonomy (GTDB): domain Bacteria; phylum Zhuqueibacterota; class Zhuqueibacteria; order Thermofontimicrobiales; family Thiofontviventaceae; genus Thiofontivivens. Next base: position 359 of record JAFGDW010000255.1, read on the forward strand.
ATCAATACATCACAATGCTATTTCAATGACGAGTCACCATCAATCACGGACGACGTCCCCACATGCCTACCTGCCACCGATCATCAGGCATGCCGTGGATTGGTATTATCATTGTTTGCATCCATACATCCACGTTGAGAATGAATACCAATTGAACACCCTTCCGGAACCGGTCATTTTTGCTGCCAATCATAATACATCCTTCGAAACGGTGATATTGGCGTTGTACCTCTTGCATCGCCGGGATGGGAAAAAAGTTAGCTTTCTGGTGGATTGGATGTATCAATACTTGCCCATTGTCGGCTGGCTGATGAAGCATATCGATGCGATCTATGGCTATAACAAGCCCAGCACAATTTCATTTATCAACCGATTTCGCAAATCGCCGGAAACGCAAAAAGTCACACTGGTATGTATCCGCTATTTGCGCGACAGGCGGAACGTTGTTATTTTCCCCGAAGGAACACGCAACACACACCCATATCAGCTTAAGCGTGGCCGAAAAGGGATCGGCGACATTGTGCTGCAAACTGGCGTTCCGGTTATACCAATTGGCATTGACTTTCCGTCGCGTATGATGCGGGGAAAAATTCCCAGGTTCGGCAGGATAATTTTTCGGTTCGGATCAATTATGGATTTCAGGACTGCGATTCAGTCGTACTGCCAAAAAACAGCACACGAAGCATTGTGCAGGCACGAACAACGTAAATTATATCATCAAACAATTTCGGATATAACCCACAAAATCATGAATGAAATCGCTGTGCTTTCGGGGAAATGCTTTTCGTATGCCACAGCGCAGCAATCCCCACAAAATGAACTTATAAAAAATACAACAGAGGAGAAGTTAATATGGTACGGATAAGCGCAGTAAAAATCATCGGTCCCGGAACACGTAACCTGGCGCTCGATGTGATCTATAAAGTGTACCGACAGGAAAAGCATTGGATTAATTCGGCGCAGCATGAAATTCCCGAAGATATTGCCCTCACTAAATCAATGTTATGGTTTTTGGCAATGGTTGATAGCAAGCCGGTTGGGGTGCTACGTTTATGTTATGATCCACCGCTCATATTTCCCCCGGATTTTAAAGCGACCTGAATGAAAATATCGATTTGGAAAAAATTGCCCAAACCTGCCGTTTTGTTGAGATTGGCCGGTTTATGATTTTGCCGCGTTACCGGCATAATATGCTGATCGCCCTGCGCCTGATGCGCCTGGCGCTTAAGGAAGTTGTCGAACGGGACTACACCCACTTTATCACCGATGTATTCGAAGGCGAAGTCCACTCCCCGTTCCGCTTACATACAAAAATTCTTGGATTTGAAGTGATCGGCACGCATTTGCATGGCGAGCTGAATTGCAGTTGCACCCGCATTATTCTAACGCTGGATATTCTCAAAGCCTATCAACGCCTGAAGGCACGAAAAAATCGGCTCTACTGGAATTTAACCGAGGGTATTCGTGACTTGCTGGAACAGAAAATTGTTACAGGATGAATGAATATTTAAATCAGATTGAAATATGTCCGGCTGCTATTCACTAATTCAAGGAAAACGAACAATGAACTCTCTAACACTTCTTATAACGACTGTTATCTTTCTGCCTACCTGGCTGTTTGCTCAGGAATTAACCTGGCAGCAGGAATATCATGCCTATTTTAATGGTAAAATGACATGTGCCTATTCCGGTGGATTTAACTATGCAAAACCCGTCCTGGTCGACATCGATAATGATGGCGATCTGGATTTGTTTATCGGCGAACGTGTTGATGGGGTGGATTTCTATCGCAATGTTGGCGCCCGAAACGAAGCACAATGGCAACTCGAGCAACAAAATGTTTTCGAAGTGCCTAATTATGACGCCTATTTTGCGCCCGTGTTTTGCGACATAGATGCGGATGGCGATCAGGATGCGTTTATTGGTTGGTGGGGTGGAACCGTTGCGTATTTCCAGAATATTGGCTCCCCAACACATCCGGTGTGGTACTTGCAAACAAAAGCGTATTTACAATTTGATGGAGGGTATCATTCGATTCCGGAATTTTGTGATTGGGATCAGGATGGAGATTTCGATCTGACAATCGCCTGCACCGATTCGGTTTTCATGTTCACGAATACAGGCGATGCACGCCAGCCGAATTTTGTGCGCATCAATGCTGACTATGAAGCCAACTCGCGGAACGTAATTCGCTATTATGATTTTGACGCCGACGGCGACGCTGACCGTGCTGTGGCCAATTGGCATGGTTTCTTTGAATTTTATAAAAATAATGGAAACAATCAGTATGCGCTGATTGATCGCTCAAATATCCTGAGCCTTCCTTCGGAAGATCTTTTTTGGGGCATGGCCTTCGGCGACCTGGATGATGACCATGATCTCGATCTGATTGCGATAAGTACAAAAAATGGCGCATACTACTTTGAAAACATTGGTTCGGTTACGAACATGAAATTCATTGAACGAGACCCGGATTACATGACCATCGATATTGGCTTTTCATCCTGCCCCGCATTCGCTGACCTGGACAATGATGGTGATTTGGATATAAGTATGGGCGCTTATTCTCAGGGCATTTACAAAGTAATAAACACTGGTACAAATCAATCCCCGGAATGGACATTCACTGGCGAAATGCTTTTCGGTTACGGGACAACAACGCCGGCGTTCTGCGATATCGACAACGACGGCGATCTTGATCTTTTTTATGGAGATTATATAAGTACGCTCTATTCGTGTGCAAATAGCGGAACGGCATCCAATCCCCAATATATCACATCAGATTCGATCGGGCATTCGAACACCATACGCTTATCTCCGGCCCTCTGTGATATTGATCACGATGGCGATTATGATCTTTTCACCAATTGGGGTAAGAAAGGCTACCTCTGCTTCTATCAAAATATCGGTTCGAAAACATCACCCGTCTGGGCTAAACCAGATACCAGCTATGGCGGTATTCACACCGATGAAGACCCAAATGCGCCAACATTTTGTGACATTGATCATGACGGCGATTTCGATTTGTTTATCGGGACGAGCAGTGGAAGCATTTTCTTCTACCGCAACGAAGGTATGCCCAACGCAGCCTCGTTCACATTGGTTACGACTAATTTTGGTGGAATCAAAGCAGGCTGGGCTGTTCCGGTATTTGCGGATATTGATGCCGATGGCGATCATGATTTGTTTGTTGGCGAAGGTGATGGCGGGATACGCTTTTTCAGGAATAATGGATTGTCCACTGCAATTGCTCCAAATGAAAAGATACCAGCCACTCCGGCCGCATTCACATTAGAGCAGAACTATCCGAATCCATTTAATCCTGTAACTTACATTCGATACCAGCTTACGCAATCAGCAACTGTTAAATTATCCATCTTCAATATTCGGGGGCAACGGATTGAGACATTAGTAAATCAACGGCAAGCTCAGGGAATACACAACGTATCATGGAACGCTGAAAATAAACCAGCCGGTGTATATTATTGCCGGTTACAAGCAGGTGATCAAACCCGAACCCGAAAATTGGTTTTGTTAAAATAGTAGAGCATCCAATATCTGTGTCCTACACATTGAGAGACTTTTTTTTAATCGAAGATTAACGCGCGGATAAGTTATTTATCAGTGCTTCGTTTAAAAGCCCGATTAATCAATCCTGATCAGCACAGCTTAGCCGCGCGATTCAATGTGGTTCCCGCAGTGAACATCATGGAAAACATGATATATCGTGGAACGAAAAAATAATAGGGAGATTTATGAATCGACAAAAAAGTACAGGTATGACTATTTTGACCACCTTGCTGCTTGTTTTTAGTATTAATGCATCTCTTTCTGGCGCGGCTGTTTATATCAAAAATTTCTCAAGTTTCCCCGCCTACCCTTATAATACCTCGGAATATAAAAAATATGGCGCATTTGTCGGATGTGGACCGACAACCGGCGCCATGATTTTTGGGTATTTTCAACATGTCAATGGACTATCCGGAAGCACCGGTCTATTGACAAATCCGGGCAGCGGTGAAAGTGAAGGTCTGAACACAGCGTGGGCATTGCACGGAAGTACCTACATGAATACTGACAGTGATGGTTTTGGTAGTGCTTATGATATCGAACCCGGTTTGGAGAATTATGCAACGCTTCGCGGATATAAGGTTGAAGTATTGATACATGTACCTGATTGGTATAGCCCATCGTCAAAGGATTTCGATAATTACGGACCTTACGGAACGTCCTGGATGAACGATGGTATCTTCTGGTCCAAATCAGGTGACGGCTGGGATATAAACGCCAGTAAATTTTGTGATTTTGCCGATGCGAAGTTGGCTGCCGGCGTTCCGATTTTTCTGGCGATTGATACCGATCTCAGCGGCGGCGGTGATCATTGGGTAGCGATGGTTGGATACAATCGATCAACAATGAAATATGCTTTCTATGATACTTATTCAACCGAGCTTAAATGGGCCGATATCTATTATTGTATGAAGACACCGCACAAAGATAATGCCATTTCGTACGTGCGAACGGTTGAGTATAAAGGTCAGCTTAATAACCCGCCAGGCGATTTAGTGGCGCTCACCGGCTATCATAGCGCTGTTCCCTTGGCATGGAATAAACCAACCGATACAATGTTGTTGACAAAATTATCGGCATTGCAGGTTGAAGAATCGATCAGCGACGGGAATCTGGCCGAACAATATGAAGATTATCCGATGAACAGAACAATTTTAAATTCATTTAGCGCTACGGACGTAAACGATGTGTCTCGCACATCCACTCAGACACAAGCGGCCGCGCCATCCAGTTACAATGTCTATCGCGCGACCTCTTCGGGTGGAAGTTATACGAAAATTGCCAGCAATGTCATACGGCAATATTACCGCGATGCGACGGCTGCCAATGGCACGACCTATTATTATAAAATAACAGCAAATTATAGCAGTTCGGAGAGCGATTACAGCAATATCGCCAGTGCGGCGCCAAAAACCGATGGGTACGTTGTTAATAGTGGCTGGGCAGCGACTGCACCCACTCTGGACGGTGTTATTACCCGCAGCGAATGGGAACAAGCGGCTACAGTAAATATCACCTATCCCGGGGCGACTGGCACGGTCTTGCTCTACGTGATGAACAACAGCTCCACGCTCTTTGTGGCTGTGGATGATAAGCGTGACACCCATCAAAATAATTGGGATCAGGTGGGGATTACCTTCGATGAAAATCTGGATCGCGAGTGGCCAGCGTCAGGATCGTCAGATAGCGAAGGCAATCTTTGGCTTGCCTGGGATGCGACGACAACCTCGGCAATCAGTCAGTATGAACCCTGCCAGGGATATTGGCCGGATAATATAGTCTGGTTGACGTATTCCAAACCAGCAGGCGTCAATACAAATATCTCCATGTCCTCCGGAAATATGCAATATGAGGGCAGCATAAACCTATCCAGCAGTCCGCTTAATGCGACGATCGGAAGTACAATTGGATTGCGTGTTTTTAGTTATGATAAAGCAATTGAAAATTTCACTGGCTTCTGGCCGCAGCAGGCTGAACGCTTGAAAATTATCACACCGAATTATTTTGGGCAAGCGCCTTTCAGTTTCGCGAATGTTAACTTGACAGCAACAGCTCCAAAATTAGCCGTCAATCCGACAGAGCTGGACTATGGCGATTCCAAAACAAGTATGACCTTCGAGATCAGCAACGCAGCAACGGGTGTGCTTGCCTGGTCTGTATCAGAAAATCCTGACAAAACCTGGATCACATCCATTTCACCATCGAGTGGCAGCGGCAGAGGCAACGTCCAGGTCGTTATCAATCGTAACCTGCTCGCTCAAAATGTGGAAACCGGCTCGTTATTGGTTACCTCCAATGGTGGAAATAAAACGGTAACAGTAATAGCAGCCAGGGACACGTTATCACAATGGATTCATAAAGATATCGAGAAGAAATTGACTGCTAATGATGGCGCGGAACAGGATTTTTTTGGCATATCGGCTGCTATCGATGGAATATACGCAGCCGTTGGCGCTCATCAGGATGATAATGATAAAGGCGCGGATGCTGGCGCCGTATATATCTATACGCGCAGCGGCGAAACCTGGACTGAAAATGCTAAACTGGTTGCACCGGACGGCGCTGCTGGAGATTATTTCGGCTATGACGTCGATATCAGCGGCGATTATATGGTAGTGGGTTCGTGTTGGGACGATGACCTCGGTGAAAATTCCGGCTCAGTTTATATTTATAAACGCAGCGGTTCTACCTGGAGTATGCAGAAAAAAATTACCGCCAGTGATGGCGGGGTGGATAACCGGTTTGGAAATAAAGTCGCGATAAGCGGGAATTATGTTATTATCGGCGCTTTTTCTGATAGTGATTTTGGGACCAGGTCTGGCTCAGCTTATATCTTCGAGCGCAGCGGTACGGACTGGATACAACGAACGGTCCTCCATGCCAATGATGGCGCCGCTAACGATTGGTTTGGAATCTCCGTATCGATTGATGGGGATTATGCGGCTGTCGGTTCGCGATTCAATGATAATGCCAATGGAGCCGATGCCGGCGCCGTTTATATCTTTAAACGAAGTGGAACCGACTGGCTGCAACAAAAAAAGATTATCGCTAATGATGGCGTTGCCGAGGACTTATTTCATGTAACAGCGCTAAAAGGTGACTACCTGGCAGTTGGCGCGTACCAGGAAGATGATAAGGGAAGCAATTCCGGTTCAGTTTATGTCTACCATCGAAGCGGTGAAGATTGGATTCAAGCTGATAAACTCACTGCCAGTGACGGCGCGGCTGATGATAATTTCGGAAATTCTTTGGCTTTTGATAATAATCGTCTGGTAATCGGCGCCTATCGAAATAATGATCGGGCAGAAGATAGTGGCTCAATTTATATTTTTGAAATGTCAGGTGTTCATTGGACAGAAAAACAAAAGATTATTGCCAGCGACGGCAGCGGCGGTGACTACTTTGGCTTGCCGGTTGATATTCATCAAAATTATGTCATTGTCAGCGCCCAAAAAGCGGATGATAAAGGCACGAACGCGGGTGCAGCTTATATTTATGAATTAGGAAGCATAACTGCCGTCCCGGAAAAACCGACGGCCACCGAAATTCCGGATAATTTTGTTTTGCATCAGAATTATCCGAATCCATTTAATCCGGAAACAACCATTCAATTTAGTTTGCCGCATGCGGAAAATGTGAACATATCCATATACAATATGCAGGGAAAACTGATCACAATTTTAGCGAATGAGAGAAGAGAAGCAGGTATCCATCGGGTAACCTGGAATGCCAGCCATGAAACGACCGGATTATATGTGTGTCGTTTACAAACAGGAGGCTATTCCAAAACGATAAAACTATTATTGGTGAAATAGTACTGCATCCGATATTCATGGGCAACACATTGAGATATAATGTATCCATTCAATAAAGGTGGGCAAATCAGTTCTTTCATCGGTTTTTGGAGACCCCCGAAGACTTCCGAGTTTATAAAACTCGGAAGTCTGGCTTGCTGAACAAAATGGATGATCGTACCTTTGAAAGAGTGAACACCACCAAATTTTGAACGTATACCTTTTGTCTTATGTTATTTAATATTTAATCAGTATGACCCCAAAATCAGGTTATTCCTAACAGCCCAAGCAACCAGGCCGTGATATGTTTTATAGATTATCATCCTGTTTTACAAGT
>JAFGDW010000013.1 GCA_016931935.1 Candidatus Zhuqueibacterota bacterium
CTTGTAAAACAGGATGATAATCTATAAAACATATCACGGCCTGGTTGCTTGGGCTGTTAGGAATAACCTGATTTTGGGGTCATACGATTTTTTGTATCAAAATATGAAAGAAATATTTGTTGCTCTTTGTCTTATAGTGACAATGTTATGAGTGCTTAAAATCAGTTCATGCGTTTTTGCTTAAAGATTCATTGTTAGTTTGAGTCCTGCTTTCGGTTTTTCGGAATGGCATGATTAGCCATGTTCTAATAAATCGATGCTATTCATCAGATGGGATATAAGAATCGGAAATCAGTGAATGTTATTTGATTACCATGAATAAAATTCATATCAATATTAACCCTTTTATCAGAAAGGATGGAGGACATGACTTTCGGAGCACTTGATTGGGTTGTTTTAATTCTTTATTTCGCAATTATCCTGGGATTAGCCTGGTGGGTGATTCGACAGCGGCAAGACACGTCATCGGATTACTTCCTGGCAGGACGACACCTGGGATGGTTTGTCATTGGCGCTTCGATATTCGCATCGAATATCGGGTCTGAACATCTGGTAGGTCTGGCCGGTTCAGGAGCTACAGATGGTGTTGCGATGGCACATTATGAACTGCATGCCTGGTGTCTGTTGGTACTGGGATGGGTAATGGTACCCTTTTACATGCGGTCCAAAGTTTTCACCATGCCGGAATTTTTGGAAAAACGATTTTCACCTTCAGCTCGTACAGTGCTTTCAGCAATTTCGTTGATTGCTTATGTGCTCACTAAAATTGCTGTTGGAATTTTCGCAGGTGGTATTGTATTCAGTGTTTTACTACCGGATATTCACTTCCTGGGAATGAACAGTTTCTGGTTCGGTTCGATCCTTGTTATTGTATTGACCGGTATTTATACCGTTCTTGGTGGGTTACGCGCAGTGGCATATACCGAAGCGTTACAAACAGTTATCCTGATTTTAGGCTCCGTACTGGTAACATTTTTCGGTTTAAAAGCCCTCGGTGGCTGGGGTGAATTACGCGCGATTTGCGGATCGGAAATGTTTAACCTGTGGAAACCACTTGTACCGCACGGCCTCGAAGGTACCTGGGCTCCGGTAAAAGAAGCCGGACGTATGGCCTGGTACTTTAATGATAATTACCCGTGGCTGGCCATGTTGTTCTGTGCTCCGATTGTTGGTTTATGGTACTGGTGTACGGATCAATACATTGTCCAACGTGTGCTTGGGGGACCAAATGAAAAGGTCGCTCGACAGGGTTCGATTTGGGCAGCATTTTTGAAATTATTACCGGTCTTCATTTTTATTATTCCCGGGATGATTTGTTTTGCATTAGCCCAAACTGGTAACGTAGAAGTGATTCGCAGTGAATTAATCGATGCGTCGGGTCATTTGATGCGGGATAAGGCACAAATGGCGTTCCCGTTGCTGGTCGCTCATGTGTTGCCAGTTGGTATTCGCGGTATTGTTGTCGCCGGATTGCTGGCAGCACTCATGAGTTCGCTTGCCGGTGTATTCAATGCTTCATCCACTTTATTTACTATGGATTTCTACAGCCGACTTCGTCCCAAAGCGACGCAACATCAATTGGTATGGATGGGGCGTGTGGCTACCGGTGCGATGGTGGTTTTAGGCTTGTTATGGATTCCGGTAATACAGGGTGGCCGTGGATTGTACGATTATCTACAGGGTGTTCAATCGTATCTGGCGCCACCCATTTTTGTGGTATTCTTTTTCGGCGTATTCAATAAACGTCTGAATGCAAAAGGCTGTTTGTGGACACTCGGAGTTGGTATGGGAATGGGCCTGTTCCGACTGGCAATTGATACTCCCGTGAAATTAATGGAAGACTTTAGCTACACGCAAGGTTCCTTCCTGTGGGTGATGAACAATATTTTCTTTCAATACTATAGCGTACTGATTTTAATTGTGTGCGCAATTGTGATGGTGGCTGTAAGCTATGCAACCTCAGCGCCTAGTGCTGAAAAGATTGATGGACTTACATTCGGTTCATTGACTGATGAACATCGCAAAGAGTCTCGTGCAAGCTGGGGTATGAAAGAAGTGCTGTTCTCTGCACTCCTTATGGTTGTTATTATTTGCATTTATCTGTACTTCCGCGGTTAATTTTCATTGGAATAAATTTTTCAAATCGGGATGTGCGGTTTAGCATATCCCGATATTTTTTGTCTTGATGTAAAACCTGTTTCAAGTGGGAGAGCTATGCAACTTAGAATGGATTACGGTAGATCGGGCTTACAAATAGATGTTCCGGAAAATAACCTGGAATGTATCTTGTCCATGCAAATTTGCGATGTTATCGATGATTTCGCTTCTGTATTAACAAGCATGTTGAAAGAGCCAATCGGTACGAAACCATTGGCTGAATTAGCAAAGGGCAAGACAACCGCATGTGTGGTTATTTGTGATATTACACGACCGGTACCGAATCGCGTTTTGTTGCCGCCAATTTTGACAACTTTGGAAAATAACGGCATCGCACGGGAAAACATTACGATCTTAATTGCAACCGGCATCCATCGTCCCAATGAAGGTAACGAACTTATCCACCTTGTTGGAGAACAAATTGCCCACAATTATCGAATTGTTAATCATTTCGCCCAAAAATATGAGACTCACACTTATTTGGGAAAAACCAGCCGCGACACCGATGTATGGATTAATAGCGAATACATAAACGCTGACTTAAAAATTACCACTGGTTTCATCGAACCGCATTTAATGGCCGGATTCTCAGGCGGGCGCAAACTGGTTGTACCAGGTATCGCCAGCTTGAAAACTGTAAAAGTAATGCACAGTCCCAGGATACTTGAACATCCCAATGCCCGGGAAGGGCAAATTGAGGGGAATCCATTTCATGAGGAAGCATTAGAAATCGCCAAAATGGCTGGTGTCGATTTTATTGTTAATGTTGCATTAGACGAAAAACATCGAATTATAGGTATCTTTGCCGGCGATCTGGAACAGGCTCATGCTGCCGGCGTGGACTTTGTCCGTTCGAATGTCGGCGACACGGTACCGTCACCAGTTGACATTGTTGTTACTTCTTCCGCAGGGTATCCGTTGGATGCGACGTTCTACCAGGCCATTAAAGGATTAACAGCAGCGCTTCCGATCGTCAAAGTAGGAGGTACAATCATCCTTGTGGCGGAGTGTAAGGAAGGTTTGGGCAGCGCCGAATTTACACAATTGGTGCGGAATGTCAAGGATATGGATACCTTTATGCACGATATTTATCGGGATGATTATTTTATCGTTGATCAGTGGCAGTTCGAGGAGTTGGCAAAAGTGCTGCGCAAAGCCAATGTGATGTTGTTTTCAAAAGGAATTTCCAATGATGACAAAAAGTATATGCCGATCACTTCAATAAAATCGGTTGAAGATGGCTTGTTGCAGGCGCTGGTAAAGCATGGCAGCAATGCAACAATTGCTGTTATCCCCAAAGGTCCTTATATTTTGACAGGGATTAGCTGATTGATATCAACTGTTTGTGAATGTTTTACCAGCGATATCAATTGTGAAGTGCGATTCAACCGTAAGTCCGGTGAGTGGGAGACAAGGAAATAGGGATATCTTAAATTTTTTTTATTCCTTATCATTATGTTTCAGTAGCCCTTGTCGTTTGTTGGATAAATGAGTCATCGTGCGAACAATACCTACATAATGACTTATTAGGAAAATATTCAATCGCCAATTACTCTAAATATGTCATAAATGTATATTGACAAAGAAGCTATCTTTTCATATTTTAAGATTTACAATCCATCAAAAGATGATGTCCCTTCAGTCTGATCTAGGATGGAACTCCATCAAGCATAATTAGAAACTTCAAACATACATGAATAAGTAGTAGATCATGGTCAATCAAAAAGGATTAGCATCCTATTGTCAGGACTGCGGACGATGTGTGGCAGATACCGGGAATCATTCATCTGATGACCGATTGATCGAGATTATTGTAGACGAAGTGGTTAGGAGTCTGACTGGGAGCAGTAAACCTCTGCAGCCCGGACACGATTTACCGGTCATTCCGCTTGGTGTCTCTAATCGACATTGTCATATAACGCAGGCAACGCTTGAAAAATTATTCGGTGTGGGTACACAATTGAAGAAATATCGTGACTTGTATCAACCCGGCGAGTTCGCTGCCGAACAAATGGTTACAATTATCGGCTCTAAAATGCGGGCGATTCAGAACGTACGCATTCTCGGGCCGATACGGAACTACGATCAAATTGAATTATCTCTCACCGATGCTATAACGATTGGTATTCACCCGCCTGTGCGTAATTCTGGCGATTTAAAAGGTGCTGCACCGTTAACGTGGGTAGGACCAAAAGGATCAGTCTATTTTGAAGAATGTGCAATTATAGCGAATCGGCATGTGCATTTTTCAACGGAGGTCGCGCAACAATTTGGTGTGGAAGCTGGCGATTTTATTAAAGTCCGCATTGGTGGCATAAAAGGAACGGTGTTTGAAAATGTTCTTGTTCGCGTAAAAGATGGCTGGAAAATGCAAATCCATCTGGATACTGATGATGCCAATGCCGCTAATGTGCGTTGTGAGACCGGTGTAGAGTTTTATGGGAAGATGTGAGTGGGGCAGAGAGCATAGCGCATGGCGAAAAATCTGTATTCCTTGTCAGCAAATGTTCTAAGCTATTAAAAGAAAATTATTAACTAATAAAAAAATAGACGTTCTATGCAATTCGGGAAAGTTATAGGAAATATTATTGCATCACGCAAGTCGCCGTGTGGTGTTGGCTTGCCACTGTTGGTCGTGCGATTATTAGATGAAAATCTGCAACCAACAGCAAAAACGATCGCCTGCACGGATACGGTCAATGCGCGTCAGGGCGATATTGTGCTGACATGCGGTTCATCATCTGCCCGGATGACAGAGCGCACAAAACATGTCTGCACCGACAATGCAATTATTGCGGTCATCGATACGGTGTCCCAAAATAAAACCGATTTTTACCGGAAGGATAGCAATAGCGAATGAATGAAGTTTCGTTAGATAAAATAGTACAACTGGTCGTTCAGGAAGTTGTGGCAGAGTTAACCCGGCGCGGAGTAAAGATCGTTCAAGGTGGTAAATCAGCCGGAATTGTGACATCGTCTGGTGATATTCGTACCAAAGTCGAGCGCATTGATATGAGCGGCTATCGTACTCCAATTTTAACTGAACACCATATTCGCAAATTGCACGAACTGACAGGCGAAATCGTTGTGCCGGCCGGTACAATCGTAACACCAAAAGCGCAAGAGATGATACGAGCGCGGGGATTGACTTTAACAACAGGGTGATTAGTAATCGATTATCAACGATCGGTATTCACGCCGATCACTGATCACCGATTACTTTTCCAGATAACATACAAAATTTAAAATTTAAACTATGACAATACAAAGGAATGGAATACTGGAGGTTAGCAAAATGGCAAAAGTGGCATTAGGATTTATTGAAACCCGTGGTAACACCGGCAACGTTGTGGCAATCGATGCCATGTTGAAAACGGCCAATGTCGATTTGGTGAAGCAGGTCAAAATTGGCGGTGGCTATGTCACGGCAATCGTTCGTGGTGAAGTTGGTTCGGTGAAAAGCTCGGTGGAAGCCGGCGCGGAAGCTGCGGCGAAAATAGGTGAATTGGTATGTGTGAATGTTATTCCGTCCGCACATGAAGATGTGTTCGATTTGATTGGAATTAGGAAATAGGAGCGAGACATGCAAAAAGCATTAGGTATTATCGAAACCATCGGATTGGCGACTGCGATGGAGGCAGCGGATGCAGCAGTGAAAGCTGCCAATGTTACGCTTGGTGAATACGTGTCGGTAGGCGGCGGCAAAGTAAGCGTAATTATTCGTGGTGATGTGGCTGCGGTAAAAGCAGCGGTTGATTCCGGTGTATCAGCGGCGTCACAGATTGGGAAAGTAGTGGGACAAACGGTAATCCCGCGGCCGGCAGATAAGTTGGTGCCGACATTTCCGATTGATGAAAAGAAGCAAGTAGATTCTAAAAAAATAAAGACGGTGAACGGCTAATAGAAGCAGTTACATGGCGAATGTTTGATAATCGTTAAATCACTATTCGCTATGCGCGATGCATTTTGCCTTTTCATCGATGCAAAAGGAACACATGTGAACATTTCCGATGATCAATTACAAATAATAGTCCAACAGGTTGTCAAACGCATCATGGATGGTGAATCTGTGACGATCCCGTCATCGGCAAGCAATGCCAGGGGCGATTGGGGCGTGTTCGACGACATGAGTGACGCAATTGTGGCTGCGCAACAAGCTTTTGAGCAGTACCAACGGTTTGATATCCAGGATCGCAAACGCTTCACCGACACTGTTCGTCACATGACACTGGATTATAAAGAAGAATTCTCCCGCATGGCAGTGGAGCAAACCAAAATGGGACGTGTCGCCCATAAAATCGCCAAGCATGTGAACGTCGCAAAACATGCGTCCGGTGTGGAATTTCTGCAGCCACAAAGTTGGTCCGGCAAAAACGGCCTGGCGATTGAAGAATACGCGCCGTGGGGAGTCATCGGCAATATTTCGCCAAGCACGCATCCCAGTCCGACGATGCTCGAAAATATTATCACTCAACTTTCCGGTGGAAATACGATTGTGTTCAATCCGCACCCGGTCGCAAAACGGCTGAACGCGTACGTCATTCAACGTTGCAATCAGTGCATCACCAAAGCAGGCGGGCCAGCCAATCTCGTGACCTGTGTGGCTGAACCCACACTGGAAAGCGCAGAGCTGATGTTCCGGCATCCGACCATAGCGCTGTTATCCGTCACTGGCGGCCCCGCAGTGGTTGAAGCCGCCATGAAGCATCAAAAACCGGTGATTGCTGCCGGACCGGGCAATCCACCCGTGCTGGTGGACGAAACTGCCGATCTGGCGTTGGCAGCGAAGGAGATCACCACCAGTGCGAGCTTCGATAATAATATTTTGTGCATTGCCGAGAAAGAGATTTTTGTAGTGGAATCGGTGTTCAATCAATTCATGCAGGAAATGGAGAAGCAGGGCAACCATAAACTGATCGCGTCGCAGATGGATCAACTGGCGAACAAGGCGCTGGAATTAAAAGGCAAGCACTGGCTAATTGGCCGCGACTATGTTGGCCGTAATGCGAATGTGTTATCGCAAACATTGGGCATCCGGTTATCGGAAGCTGTTCCCCTGCTGTTCGGCGAGACCGATGCCGCACATCCCTGGGTTGTGGCCGAGCAAATGACACCGTGCATTCCGGTGGTTCGTGTCCGTAATTTTGAAGATGGAATTGAGAAATGTGTGAAGGCCGAGCATCATTTCGAGCACACCGCCAGCGTGTTCACCCGCGACATGAGCTGCGCCACCGCATTTACCAAAGCGCTGAAAACCGATGTGCTGGTGATTAATGGCGGTACGCTGCGCGGCAATGGCGGCGATTCCGGCGAAGCCTATTTTTCGCATACGATCGCTTCGCCGACCGGTCAGGGAATTACCCATCCCCGCGATTTCTGTAAACGCCGCCGGATTATGGTGGCCGGGGCGATGCGGTTTGTATAGGGAAGAAGCAATTAAGAATTAAGGATGTAAAATTAAAAATTAGTATTATCTCAAAAAAAGCTGGTAGTAATTAAAATTGAAATCAAATAGCTTCACAAAATTTTTTAGAGAGCAGAGCGCAAAGAGCATAGCAAAAGCACAAATCTATCGCTATGCTCCATGCACTTTTCATGTCTGACGTCTCACGTTTCACTCGAAAGGAAATAAAAATGGCAGATGTAAAATCAATTGGTATTTTGGAAACCAACGGATTCACACCGTTGATCACTGGTGCAGATGCCGCCCTGAAAGCGGCGAACGTTGATTTGGTCGAATGGCGCCAGGTTGGCAGTAGCATGGTATCGTTTGTGATTGAAGGGGAAGTTGCTGCTGTGCGCTCGGCAATTGAAGCGGCCCGTAGTGCTGCACAAAGCGCCGGTGAGGTGATGGCGGATATGGTCATCCCGCGTCCGGTGGATGAATTGCAGACAACATTCAATAAATAATCGGAGTCCCCATGATTTTTGCAAGAGTCATTGGCACCGTTGTATCCACGCAAAAAGATGAAAATCTGAACGGCATGAAGCTGCTGCTGTGCAAGGAAACGGATGCGTCGGGCAAGCCGTTGAACACGTATCACGTTGCTGTTGATGCCGTGCAGGCCGGGGAAGGCGATTTCGTGCTAGTGGCGTACGGCTCATCCGCCCGCATGACCGACGTTACCCGCAATGCGCCGATTGATGCGGTGATCATGGCAATTATTGATGATGTGCAATTAGCTGAGTGAATAATATGGAAGAAGCTGAAAAAAAACTTACGCTCCAGTGGATTGAAACGTGGAAAAAGGCGGGTGAAGCGATGGAGCAAATCCGCAAACAAGAATTACAATCACCTGAGTATGGGAAAAATGATCAATTGATTGATAGTCTGCTCGATTTGGCTGTTGAACGAGGTACTCACAGGACTTCCACCGGATTAGTGGAGCTACAGCAATTGTTCGCTAATTACAGAAATTCTAAATTAAATAATCAAATCGATACGCATGAATTATCTCTTTGAAGCCGCGCTCGAAATCCAGTCATTTTTAGAAAAGCGCGAATGGCCTTATTATTTTATCGGTGCATTGGCAGTTCTTCGGTGGGGTGAAATACGCACCACACAGGATGTTGATCTGACTGTTTTCGTTGGCTTCGGGAATGAACATGATTGTATTCAAGCATTTCTCGACAAATTTGAATCACGAATTCCCGATGCAGTTGATTTTGCCCTAAAGCATCGAGTCATGATGTTAAAGGCATCGAATAAGACTCCGGTTGATGTTTCGTTAGGCGGTTTGCCCTTTGAAAATGAGATTGCAACGCGCGCGTCGTCATATGCCTTTTCAGATGAATGTTCGTTATTTACTTGTTCAGCAGAAGATTTGATTGTGTTGAAGGCTGTTGCAGACAGAACTAAAGATTGGGTGGATATTGAAGGCATACTTATTCGCCAGAACACGCAGCTCGATTTTGATTATATTTTGGATCGATTGACGCCATTATGTGAATTGAAAGAAGCGCCATATATCATCGAGCGATTAACTAAACTCATAGATGAAACGAAATAACGATCATGAAACTTGGTAAAGTCGTTGGAAATGTCTGGGCCGAACGGAAAGCGCCGCAATTACACGCGTGCCGTCTGCATGTGGTGCAGCCCCTGTCGGCAGATAAACAACCGATCGGAAAACAGTTGATCGTCGCCGATCCCCAAAATATCGCCGGAACAGGAGATATTATCGTGTATGTCACCAGCACCGATGCTACGCAGGCGTTCGATTCCGGATTTGCGCCGGTGAATGCAGCGGTGGTTGAACTTGTGGATTCGATTGATTAATTTTCACAACCACGAACCACACAAAATACACGAAATTAACTTTTCATGTGGCACGTATTATAAATTTATAGCCACATATAAAATCGCTATGCGCTCTGCTCTCTGCGCTCTGCTCATAACCTTAACACCGCGGACAATTCATGTTCCTCGCTAAAGTTAAATATACAATTACTTCCACTGAGAAACACGACGCCTATCATGCCAAACGTGTCTTTCTGGTTCAGCCAATCCAGCCCGATGGCACGGAAAAAGGTGATCCCTGGGTGGCGATGGATTATGTTGGCTGTGGTATCGGTGACATTGTCGTGTGTGGCGGTGCACCCGGTGTGGCGCAACAGGTGTTCGGACTGGAGCGCGCGCCGGTTCGCACACTCATCATGGCGATTGTGGACAGGATTGATTATCGGGATATCAGCGAATGACATTGGCGGAGATTCAGAATAACGGGATTGTTGGCGCTGGCGGCGCGGGATTTCCCACGCATGTGAAATTGCAGGCCCGGCCGGAATTCATCATCATGAATGCGGCGGAATGTGAGCCGCTGTTACATAAAGATAAAGCGCTGCTCGAACATTTCACCGATGACGTAATTGCAGGCATGCGCATTGCCATGCAGATCACGGGTGCGGACAATGGCATTATCGGGATCAAAGAAAAGCACCACGCGTTAATTGAAAAACTCCGGTCGCGTATCCCGACCAATATCAATCTTATCGAAATTGGTGATTTTTATCCGGCCGGGGATGAAGTCACATTAATTTATCTGACCACCGGACGCATCGTGCAACCCGGCGCACTGCCGGCCAGTGTTGGGTGTGTCGTACAGAATGTGGAGACGTTTTACAATATCGCTGTCAACAAACCGGTTGTCGAAAAATATCTGTCGATCGCTGGTGCGGTTACGGAACCGAAAACCATCAAGGTGCCTGTGGGGATGACGTTTCATGATGTATTGTCGAAATTTGAAATCACCGTTCCCCGCCATGTTGTTCGTTCCGGTGGTCTGATGATGGGGATTCTCGAAACGGATTTGAATCAGGTTGTCACCAAAACAACCGGTGCGTTAATTGTGCTGCCGGTCGACCATCATTGTGTTCAGATGTATCAGCGTTATGCGACTGAGCAGGCAACAATTCGTCATGCCAAAGCAGCGTGCGACCAGTGTAATTTCTGCACCGATTTGTGTCCACGCTATTTGCTCGGTCATCCGGTGCGTCCGGAAACCGCCATGCGCAATCGGATGTTTTCCATCGATGGCGAACAACCATTGCATATTGGCAATGCATTCTGTTGCGAATGCAATTTGTGTACGCTTTACGCATGCCCGGAAAGCCTCGATCCCAAAGGTTCAACGGTGATCGAGAAACGCTTAGCGGCAAATTATCCAAAGTGGGAAGGACTGCCGGTCAAAGCCCACCCGATGCTGCCATATCGCAAGGTGCCGTCCAAAAAATTGAAGCAGCGTCTGGATGTACTACAATTTAACGATATTGGACCGTTAAGCGAGATGGAGTTTTCCCCGCGGCAGGTGCGAATTCCGTTGAAGCAGCATATCGGCGCTTTGGCAACACCGATCGTACGTGCGGGTGAAACGGTGGAAAAGTATCAACGTGTGGGCGAAGCGAACGGTATAATTTCCGCACATGTGCATGCGTCAGTTGCAGGTCGTGTCACGCGAGTGACCGCGACGGAGATTGAAATAAATGGTGATCAGTGATCAGTCATCGATTACCAGTGAAAAAACGATTACTGAACACTGATTACCAATCAATATGTTGGTGGACAAACACAAAATAGTGAGAACGGCATGACGAACGCGACCAACAACATTGGTGTGATTGAATTAGCCAGTATTTACAAAGGATTTGAAGTTCAGGATGCAATTCTGAAAAACGAACACGTGGAGAAATTGATCGCCCGAACGATTTGTTCCGGCAAATATCTGATTATTGTCCGCGGCGAAATTGCCGATGTGGAATCCTGCCTTGAACGCGCCCGTGAAATTGGCGGATTTGCAATTGTCAGTGCACTCATTATCACCAGTGTAAATGATGCTGTGTTTCAGGCAATTGCCGGTAACACCGTGTTGGAGAGCGCTCATGTGGAAGCTGCTGCGATCATTGAAACGTTTTCTGTGGCAGCGGCAATAAAGGCGGCGGATATTGCGATCGAAGAAGCGGACATCGACATTCTTCGTATTCATGTGGCAATGGCAATCGGCGGGAAAGGCCTGGTAGTTCTGACAGGGAACATCGAGGCGCTGAAATCAGCATTGATTCCGGCGATAGATTATATTAAAGATGAAGGCATGCTCGGCGGCTACTCGCTCATCAGCCAGCCGCATGATGATGTGCTGCGGGAGCTGTTGTAGATAGCTGGCAGCAGCCAGCTATTCGCCTTCAGCTTTTTGCTGACTACTGATCGCTGAAAGCTTCCCGAACAATCAGCTATGAGAAGAGTTATTAAATTTTAGTTCACAAATATTCATATAATTTTGAACTTAATACGAAAGGATCAAAATGTTTCACGAATGCACGCGGCAACACCCTTTTCAATTCACTGCTAAACCATTCTTTGTGAAATGCACCCGAATTGGTTTCCCTATGCTTTTAATTTTGCTGTTCGGTTGTTGTCTGTTGCGACCGTATGGTATATTGCATGCCCAAACAACAAATTTCTTTTCGGACAAAACGTCCGATATGGGTATCGCCGTTGGTTTTGTCGGCGGCGGTGAAGTATCCATGGATTTTGATCCGTACGTCACCAAGAAAACCTCATCATTTATGATAAAAGGCATTTACGATTCGTATTTGCTTCCCCAATTGGCAACCGGACTTTACGTTCATATTGCTACAACACCCGTCAATATGCATTACACAGATACTTATAGTGAACCCGAGTGGATAGATAATCAGTGGGTTTACACAGAACGTAAAACAGAATATTCGTACGATCTTGGCGTGTTTACCTGGGAAATTGGCGGATCAATCAAACGGCGTTTTTTTATTGGAGAAAACTGGGCTGCTAAAATCGGGGGAAATATCGGCTACCGTAAATTTTATTTCAATGAAGATGATCTGAAAGCTGCCGATGTATTGCGTTATTTTGAAGATGAAGATCAAAAAGCCCAGGCCGCGGGAATGGCAGTGAATGCCAGTCTGGAAATTCAATACCATCTGCCAGAGAGTAAATACATCGTGTTTGGAGAACTTGGTATACTTAATCAGCCGTATGGCGGCACGCGGCATGTAACGGATATGAACTTCGGGCCGATTCTGTATGTGATGATCGGCGCTGCCTTATAGGTTGCCAATTATTGTCCGTACGAATGAAATAAGAATAGGGATTAGAATTTAAGTGAACAGAGCGATGGTATCGCTTAAAGCGATCCCATCGTTAAACTGTGGCAAAATTTAAAAGAAATAAAAAACTAGATTGAGCGATTAGTATCCTTTCACTAATAGTTGGTTATGTTGATCCGCCGCGGCGGATCATGCCAAAGGCAGATGCGCCTCCGGAGCACTCAGTCAACGGTATGTTCCGTACCGTGAGCTTGCCGTTCCGATGCATCGGAACGCGAAGGGTGTCGAAGGGTACACTCACCATCATTTATTGAACGGATACAGCGATTGGCTATCAGCAATCAGCCGTCAAGAAAATGCTATTGGCTGTCAGCTATTAGCTATTAGCTGCCAAAAAGCAAATAGCCAATAGTAATTTAATAATAAAATCAGTTTGATAGCTTCATCAGAATTACCAGGAGTAACACATGACACCATACACCACCATGAGCGAATGGGAATTGAAACAATTGATGATCGACATCGGCAAGCGTGTTTGGCAACGGGGCTATGTTGCAGCAAATGATGGCAATTTTTCCGTGCGCATCAATGAGCGGGAATTGCTGACCACCGCGACCGGCATTAGCAAGGGATTTATGACGCCCGAAATGATCATCAAAATGTCGATGGATGGCAAAGTGATTTCTCAGGGAAAAAAATACCGGCCTTCCAGTGAAGTGAAAATGCACATTGAAGTATATGAACAACGTGATGACATTCGCTCGGTGATTCACGCCCATCCGCCATATTGCACCAGTTTTGCTGTCGCTGGCATCCCACTGGACAAATGTGTACTGCCCGAGGCAATTATTACCATCGGCGCTGTTCCGATTGCACCGTACGGAACGCCATCAACGAAGGAAATTCCGGACTCAATCCGTACACATATTCAAAATTCCGACGCCGTTCTGTTAGCGAATCACGGCGCATTAACACTGGGAGTTGATTTAATTACTGCTTACCATCGTATGGAAACGCTGGAGCATGCCGCCCATATTGTTGCGCTATCGATCAATTTGGGCAACGTGAATGTGATTCCACCCGATCAAGTTGACAAGCTGATGGAATTGCGTGAGAAAATGGTTATTCCCGGTCGCATTAATGCCTGCACGACCAATCCGGCGAATCCATGTACTGGCTCATGTGCAACCACCACGAGCGATAGTGCATCATCGGCGCAGCCTGTTTCAACCGCGCAAATCGATGCTATCACACGTGCCGTGATGGATCGCATCAAACAGATGAAATAAAGGAGACACTCCCATGAAAATACTCATTGCCAATCCCGGGAGTACATCATATAAATGTAAATTGCTATCTGTTCCTGAATATGAAACAGTATTTCAGGCAACTGTGGAACGGATCGGTGATGCAAACGGAATTTATACGTGGCAATGGGGCAATGAAACAAGCAATCGCAATGAATTGCACATCACCGATTACAACGCGGCAGTATCGCTAACGTTGCATTCACTACAGGAGCGTATTGCAATCGAAGGCCTGTCCGCAATCGGATTCAAAGTGGTGCTGGCCCGATACATTACCGGCTGTGTGGAACTTTCGGATATTGTGCTCGATGCTATGAAAACCTATCAGCCGCTGGCGCCGGTTCATACGGATGCGTATCTCACTGCGATCCACGCATTCGCCCAGGTTATGCCCGATATTCCGCGAATTGGCCTGTTCGAAACCGCTTTTCACAGCGAAATACCGCCCGAAGCATATCTCTATGGCATTCCCTATGAAATGTACGAAAAATATGGCATTCGCAAATACGGCTTTCATGGCGCGTCTCATCGTTATGTGGCCGAATATATTCAAAATCATTATGCGGCGGATATGGATGATGTACGAATCATCTCCTGTCACCTCGGTGGTAGTTCGTCGGTATGTGCGATTCGCAATGGGGCATCGGTGGATACATCGATGGGAATGAGCCCACAATGCGGATTGCTTAACGCCAAGCGGGTTGGTGACCTCGATCCGTTTGCATTGTTATATTTAATGGAGCAGGAACAACTAACGATCGATGCCACACGTGAATTGTTGAATACACGCGGCGGCGTGCTTGGAATTTCCGGTATTAGCGGCGATGTCCGCGATGTGGAATCAGCCATGAAAAAAGGGCATGAGCAGGCATTGTACGCATTTAAAGCGTTTGCGTACGCCGTGAAACGGTATATCGGCGAATATCTTGCTGTCCTCAACGGGACGGATTATATCGTGTTCACCGCAGGCATTGGTCAGCGTTCTCCAGTGATGCGTGCTGAAATTTTGAAGGATATGGATCAACTCGGAATTATTTTGGATGGTCTGCGGAATGACAGTGTGGATAATGAAGGCTTAATTTCAACGGATGATTCGCCAGTCAAGCTTATAGTGATTCCCACGAATGAAGAGTTGGTCGTTGCCCGCGCTGTGGCTGGTTATCTGAACCGGGTGCGAAATTCAAAACATTTGGATTAATCGCGTAGATATGTACACTTCTGATTGAACCGGATAACTGAATAGGTGCTATTTCTTCTCATTAAAAATGGTAGAATATCCGAAAGGATTTTAACCATGCGAATTTTTTTCAGCATTCTTGTAATCATTTCCTCGTTTATCAGCAGTAATACCATGTGCGCTACGTTATCTTTGCAGATTGATTCTGATCCGGATTCTGCGACTGTGTTAATGAATTATCGTCCTGTGGGCATAACACCCTGCATATTACCAGCCATTCGGCAGCGGGATTTTGTGATTTCCATTATCAAGGCAAACCATGTCCCTTTTTTAACACAATTTAGAGTGACGCACGGTGCGTTTCGCTTTTCTCCCGAACTCGTGCCTGTAGCAGATGCAAACAGGATGGATAATTTTATCCGAAAACGCGACCGTTACGAGACATGGACACTGCTCAGCGGATTTACGTTGTTTTCGATTGGTTATTTAATGCATCGGAAAGCATCACGACTTTATCAACAATATCAATCGGGTCAGGTATTAAATGGATATAGTGATAAGCTACAGGATGTACTGGACACCGCTACATTAGCCGAACGAACTGCGTTCACCGGCGCAGGGATAATCGGTTTATGCTCGATCAGCAATGCCCTGCCGGTGATTCGGCATGTGCCGTATCAGGGCATTCATCGCTTTGAATACGATAAACGCTTGCAAATCAAGCAACGTAGACGTAGTGTGCTGACAGCAACAACATATTTTGCTTGTGGATTATTCGCATCATATATGGCTCGTGATATGCAATACAGGGAGTTTTACCGACCGGGACATCCGGGATATTTAGATCAGCACAATTATGACTCAATGAAATATCTAAGCAATACGTTGTATACTTTAAGTGTCCTGGAAGTTTTGCATGCGATATATTTTGAGGTCACGATGCCCCAACCGGAACAGTATATTGAGATTGAAATGATTCGGTTGGAATGACTTTTTTATAATATTTTATCCATTGATAAACACTGAGTTTACATTGATACAAAAGCGTATCGATTCTGTGTTCCATCCATATTAGTCAGTGGCTCAAATTTCGCTTTTTAATTGTAATTCGCAATCATACCGCGATAATTATAAAAATTGGAAAATCCAAGCTAACTATAATTCTATATTAGACGATGAACAATGTGGAGTTTTACGTTGTTCAATAAAAACTGACTATTTTAATCAACCAGTCAAGCTGCATAATCCAAACTGTAATTAATTAAAAAATGCAGGTCGGCTATTTCAGATGTAAATGACCTGCATAGTTATTCAACCATACAACGTAAGAAGGAGAAATATATCATGGCAATTAATATCACCATTGGTGCAAAGGAATATTTCCCGGGGATTGGGAAAATTCCCTTTGAAGGGCCGGATTCAAAAAATCCATTGGCGTTTAAATATTATGATGAAAATCGTATTGTCGCCGGCAAGAAAATGAAAGATCATTTCCGGTTTGCGATTGCTTATTGGCACACGTTCTGTGGTACCGGTGAAGATCCGTTCGGTCCGGGCACGCAAAAACTCTCCTGGCTGGAAGGCAGTAGTGATATGGTTATTGCTAGGCAGAAACTGGATGCAGCATTTGAGTTTATCACCAAACTGGGAGCGCCATTTTACTGCTTTCATGATCGCGATATGGCCCCGGAAGGCGATTCCGTCGAAGAATCCGAGGCGAATTTGCAGGAACTGGTGTCGTTAGCAAAAGCGAAACAACAGGCATCGGGTGTCAAACTATTGTGGGGAACAGCGAATGTATTTAGCAATCCCCGCTATATGAACGGTGCATCCACCAATCCGAATTTTGAAGTGCTGGCCCATGCAGCAGCTCAAGTCAAAGCCGCTTTGGAAGCAACTGTTGAACTCGGTGGTGAAAATTATGTGTTCTGGGGTGGCCGTGAAGGCTATTTCAGCCTGTTGAATACCAACATGAAACGTGAACTGGATCACCTGGGCATGTTCCTGAAAAAAGCCCGCGATTATGGACGCAAGATCGGATTTAATGGCACATATTTAATTGAACCAAAACCAATGGAACCTACCAAGCATCAATACGATTTTGATTCAGCTACGGTAATTGGATTTTTGAATAAGTATGGCCTGGCAAATGATTTTAAACTGAATATCGAAAATAACCATGCGACACTGGCAGGACATACATTTGCGCATGAAATTCAGGTGGCAGTGGATGCCGGCATGTTTGGCAGCCTCGATGTGAATCAGGGCGATCCGTATAACGGCTGGGACACCGATGAATTCCTGCGTAACATTTACGATGCTGTGGAAATGATGCTCGTGATCCTGCAATCGCAAGGACTTACCACTGGTGGTATGAATTTCGATGCAAAGACCCGCCGCAGCTCTACCGATCTGGACGACATTTTCATCTCACACATCAGTTCAATGGATACGCTGGCTCGCGGCTTATTGATTGCCGATCGTATACTCAACGAATCGGATTTTCTGTCACTCCGTAAAAATCGCTATGCCAGTTTTGATAGCGGTGATGGTGCGCAATTTGAAAAAGGTGCGCTGGAATTAGATCAACTGCGTAACCTGGCTGTGAAATACGGCGAACCGAAGCAACTTAGCGGCAAACAGGAAATGTACGAAGCGATTATTAATAATTTCATTTAGTTTTATAGTGCTTCCGAAGTGGTTTTGAGATTGACCTTAATTTCTCCTCCTTTCAAAGGAGGAGACTAAGAGGAGGTACCTAACGAGAAGAATCTCAAAACCACTTCAATATAAGTATAAAATTCACATACCAGGTTTCTGCCAGAAGCCTGGTATGTTCATATAGTAAATTGTAGCACATTTTGCTGACATCGTTGCTAAACGTCATATGTAAGACAAAGGGCGATCTATCCCATGCTTCTCAGAATGCCTCAAAAAAAAATCCTTGTAATCGGCGTATTTTTATTAGCTGCTCTCATTGTGGCGCTTCTTCCGACAGAAGCACTATACGCTCAATTTAACCAGCTCTCTGAGGATATCGATCCGTTCTATCCGCTGGAATTACCAACGGAAACGTTTCGCGACACAATTTCCCTAAATGGTGAATGGCAGTTCAAATCAAATGTTGATGACCAGTGGACGTCCATTGATGTACCCGGCTGTTA
Source organism: Candidatus Zhuqueibacterota bacterium (assembly GCA_016931935.1). Classification (GTDB taxonomy): domain Bacteria; phylum Zhuqueibacterota; class Zhuqueibacteria; order Thermofontimicrobiales; family Thiofontviventaceae; genus Thiofontivivens. Next base: position 18,387 of record JAFGDW010000013.1, read on the forward strand.
CGCGATTCAGTACGAGGGCTACTGGGCCAATTACTTTTGGGATGTGTTTCACTATCCGAAACGTTGGGCGGATAATGGCGCGATTTATCGTCGCACGTTTACTTTGCCGGCAGCGATGCAGGGACAGCGGATTTCATTAAATTGTGGCGGATCGTTTCATCAAACATCAATTTTCCTGGATAATGTACACGTGGGTGAGCATAGCGATGGTTATCTTGCGTTTCAATTGCCATTAGAAATTGATGATGTTGCGGAACATACGCTCGAACTTAAAATCTCCGGTTCTAACACATTTCCCATGGGAATTGAAAGTGATGCCGCCCGAGGTATCTGGCAGGACATTTTCCTTGAATCCACGCCGGATGTTTTTGTTGAACATCCTGTGCGAATTACAACTTCAGTCGCAAATGCCACGATTCAGTGCGATGTGCCAATTCATAATGCAAATGCAACCGCCACAAGCTTGTGGGTGCGACAGTTTGTGGTGAATCAGAGTGGAAATATTGAACTGATATTTGATGGCGGTAACGTGCAGTTGTCGCCACAGCAGACATTCCATGTTGTTGCCGGAGCGCTTTGGGAGACGCCACACATCTGGTGGCCATACGATCCATACCTGTACAAGCTTTACACAGTGCTGTACGATGCGAAAGCGCATCCGGTTGATTGTTATGTGCAGTCGTTTGGATTCCGGGAAATAAGCATGGACGATTCGCATCTTTATCTGAACGGCAGCGAGTTGTATCTGCGCGCTGAACGCAGCCACTATTTTGGCGATTTGCAGGGCACAAAAGGATTTGCCCGGAATTATATCTCATCGTTAAAAAGTTTGGGAATTAATTTTCTCTGGCTCCGACAACCGCTACATAAGGCATGGTATGAAGCGGCCGACGAACTGGGGATGTTACTTGGTTCGACAGTGGCGTTTCCAGCATCCGATTCCGTGGTCACAAAAACACATGCAGAAAAACTGATCCAACAATTGACGCCACATCCATCGATTATTGTGTGGGATGCAACTATAAATACTCCTGCGAATAAATTTGATTTAAGTGAAGGTTTAATAAATTATGTCCGATCGCTGGATTCAACGCGCCTGGTGGTCTCGGAAAACGCTCAGGAATTAAGCGATATAATAATGTACGCTGCCGGTCAGGTTTCTGCTGACATGTGGGACTCGATGGAAATTGAAAAGCCGATATTTGTGAATACTTCCAAATTTCATGAATCGGCGACTGAACCGTTGACACATTCAGAGGTAGGCGCTGATGTCACAGCGCAGGATTACGCAGCCATTACTTTGAAAAATCCATATGTGCTCACGGATCAAAATATTCTTGGTATGGAAGTTACATATGGAAATACAAAACGTGTAAATGGTGTGATTGTACCGGAATTTTCGTATAATCTATTCCGCTGGCAACCCTTTAATTACAACCGTGGCATAATCATCCCCAGTGATACGTTAAATCTGGCCGGTGTGCAACCGAAGCATATTGCGAGTGTTGCGTCAACACTCAATATCTGGGATGTGGAACTTCCGCTGCTTGAACCCAACCCCGCGTTTTACACATTTGGCGATCGTTTGCAGCCAGTCATTTTTATGGAAGCGGATACGTTGTGTACTTTTTTTGGAGGGGATCACATTGTTCGTACGGGAAAACTGATTTATAATGATTTGCCGGAAATTCATGAATTACATTGTCTGGTAGAAAAACAAAATGGAGAAGCGCTCTGGGAGAATCGCCAGTTGTACTATCTGCTTCCCGGGGAAATTGTAGATCATTTGGAACTGGAATACCTGCTGCCAGAAGTAACGTATGTAACGCCGGTGAATTTGGTGTTGGAATTCTATTCAGAAAACCAAATGACGTACCGGCATGTTACGCCTGTAAAATTATTCCCAAGATTTTATCCGCTGCCCGGAATCGATCAGACGTTTATCGGCGTACACGATTCACTCGGGCGAATTCAACAATTGCTGACCGATCAAAAAATTAACTTTCGCAACGTTCCGAAACTTGCCACGCTCGATACTCAAAAAGTTGATATTTTACTAACGGGTGCAATCGCCAATATCCAATCGAATTCTTACCTTGCGCCTTTTCTTGCACGGGGTGGGCGCGTTGTGTCGTTTACTGCAGGCTTTTCCGGAACTGAAATCGAATCGAACCGGCAAGGCGCACTTTGTGTGATCGGCGAATTGACCCGGTTTACATCGGTGCCCGAGCATTTGGTCAATCAAACCTATATATTGGCGAATCAGTGGGATTACGATTGGGGGACACTACCGTATAATGATCAGCAAGCTGACTTCATGCATTTTAAAGTCAATAAATCTGTAACAGTGTACGTGGCGTACGATTGGCAGGCATCGGCTATCCCGCCGTGGCTCAACAACTGGACGCGTGAAACCGACAAATTATATACAAGTGATCCCAATGTAACCTATCGGTTATTTTCCAGACAATTTCCTGCCGGAGAGATCGTACTTGGCGAGAATATAAGTCGTGACGTTCGGCAAATGTATACGGTTATCGTTGTGGACGCAAATCCGGATTCGACAGTTAAACTGGATGTTCGCGATGTGTATGTGCGATCGGGCGAGTTATGCCGTGTTGTTCCCAACGGTATGCGCGGTGCATCCGATCAAGCGCCAATTGCCGCGCGATTGTTAATGAACGGTGCGCGACATAATCTTATCCGGGGTCTTAATCAACAGGATTTCACATATTGGCGGAATGGGGCCATAGCCCATGCATTACTGCAACCCGATGGTATGTTCAATTCACGAATGATTGTCGCCGCGGATAAAGATGGTAATGGTTCGGCTATGCAAGAGTACATTATCGGTGATGGTTTAGCGATTGTCACTTCGCTTAAAATACTAAACTCCTATTTTGATGAACCTGTAGCCAGCTATCTATTTCGCAATTTGCTTGATTATACCATCCGTTATAAACCATCAGCAAAGCGTGCGGCTGCTGTATTCGCCGGGAGTGAATTCAATCAATTGCTCGAGCAGGTTGGACTCCAAAAAGAAAATTTGTCTGCAAATACAGTGCTTCAGCTAAACAATGTCGCCTGCCTGATTCTGGATGCCAGCGATTCAGGTATAACAAAAGGATTGCAAGCGCCGGCATTTCGAGAAGCTGTCAATGCCTACATTATGAACGGCGGACACGTGTTTATCTGGAATATTAACGATGCGACATTGCCCTGGGTGAATTTTCTGCTTAACGATAGTTTGCAACTTACAGAACCATATTTAAATGAACGCAGTCATTGTGTGAAAGCCGCCATCAGTTGGACGCGCCGCGATACACCGGACGATCTTATTGCTTATACTGACCGGTTGTTAATTCCACAACCGTTCGAACCGAACTACGATCCATTACTAACGGGCATCTCCAATGGTGATCTCTATTGGGATGGCGCGCCGATGTTCACGAACGGTATTGAAAGAAAAGGGATGAATCCGGTTCGCTATTCAGAAGATCATTCCATACTCGTTAGTAACTGGCGGAACGACTGGAACGCGCCCAAATATGGCGGTGATTTTGTTTACGAAACGATGGATAAACGGCGGGCCAACTGGTTTATCAATCGTGATCCGGTTATCTTGAAAATTAACCGGGGACAGGGTTCGATTGTGATTTGTCAATTAGCTCTGAACACCGGTAGTGAAAAAGGAATTCGGCTTCTGCGTCATTTGTTAACAGGTATGGGATGTGCAATCGGCCAACCAACAGCATTTGCCACTGATGAGTTTACCTGGGATTTTTCACAGGTGCAAAATCAGCACTATCGCTTTACTCAGTCAGAAGGTATTTGGCCGAACGTTCAACGCACACTCTACGGCGATCAAATAGACCTGGAAGCAAAAGATCAGAATCCAAAATCATCCGGCAATCTTCCACGCATGCTAGTTATTGGAGATTCGACCGTATTACATTATGCTTCCTTTCTCAAACAGGCATGTTCCGGAACGTTTAATGTGACAGTTGCCGATCCGTTTGAAACGCTGCCGGATGCTGTTTACACGATTGACCGGGTAGTAAACGGTCAAAAATACAACTCGATTTTTATACATTTTAATTCGATCAATTGTTTTCCAATGACTATTGATCAAAAATCAATCGCCATTGATGAAATGCAACGTCAATTTACAGAATTGGCATCATTACTTCAAAAGAATGGCGCTATTGTATATTTTTCAAGTATAATTCCATACACGGATTCAAGCCAGATTTATGATATCAGGCAAATTAAAAAATTGAATGATTCGCTGCAAAAAGAAATGAAACGATTGGGCGTTCTGGTAATTGATCCGAACATTAATATTCAAAAATTACCGTCGGGAATACCAGCTACGGCATCCATCAACTTAAATATTGGATACTGGAAAAAATTGGCAGGATTATATGCGTCGGAAATGAGCAACGGAATGAAATGACCATTATATAAATCTATAATACGCAAACTAACTAAATAGGAGGGGCGATAATGAAAACAAAACATTATTGCCGCTGGTGGATTCTTGGGATTGTATTAATTTCTCAGTTAATATTCAATAGTCAATGCGTCAGGTTACAACGTACCAGCTCAGAGGTTTTCAAATACCGATTACTGCGGCTCCATTACAAAAACTCCAATGGTGAGAAAGCTCTAACCACTTTTGATTACGATGAAAAGAATCATTTGCGATTAGCTGTGTGGGAACGGGTGGATAGCCGACGGTATTCCATTAATTACTATACCTGCAACGAAAACGGTGACGTGATCCGAAAGTACCGTGAATTTTCGGACAGTATTACCACAACCCAAACGTTTGAATATGACCCACACAATAATCTTCTATCGGAAACTTTTGAGCGATCCGATGGCATTCATGGTAATTCAACGTATACGTATGACGATAATGGAATTATTATGAAGGCAAATTGTAATGGCTTGAATGGCTGGTTTTATGGCATTATCGAATACACGACAGATGATAGTGGCGTCAAAAAATCAGCCGATATAATTCAGAATGGCCGAGCTTCAGGTTCAATTACCTATACTTATGACAATCGGGGAAATCTTGTACAGGAAGTTTGGAAGTTCGGAAACGGTTGGACGCAGACGTTTGATTATGAATATGAGCGCTGTGATTATCCCGGCCAGGAATGGTATTCATGTTCAAATGTTTTTTTCAATGCAAGCCGTCCATTTCGTGTTGAAAAAGAAGAATATGACTATTCCGATCAAATGGATGGGCCATCATATTATCAATACGCCGCTGATGGTAAACTCTTGCGTAAACGGTTTGAGCGCTCCGATGGCTTTTCGACAGTAACAGAATACCTGTACGACTATCAGAGACGACTGACCAAATCCTATCGACGTTACAGCAATGGATTATCCGCAGTGTTTACCTTTTCGTTTAATGATTCGGGTAAAATGCTCAGATGCGTGTTCCAACGCATCGACGGCATTTCCGGAAGCGAAACGTGCGTTTATGACCAGGCGGATAATTTGGTAAGTGTACGTTATGAAAATTCGGATGGTTGGCTCACCGGAATACTGTCGTTTGTCCCGAACGATGATGAGACGATCCGCGATGCGACATTTCAGGGTGAAGGTGGTCTGACCGCCAAGGTAACATTCACGTATGATGAAAACGAAAATCCGGTGACGATTCACTGGGTATTCTCCGACGGAAAAACGCAAACCTATAATTTTGAGTATAATCCCTGATGACTAATTGCAGCAAAGAGTTGGGGATGAATTATAGAATGTGTCCACAGATAGAAAAATAAAGTTAGTCTATTAAAATTGAACGCCGTTTCAAGACAAATGACTATCTCGGATACGACTAAATGTGAATAATCACAATTTAATTTCAATAATTCTGTATCAAATAAGGAGTCGCCAGATGAAACTACGCATGTTTGACGTGTTGTTTATCTTTGTACTTATGCTGTTGCTTGTCTCCTGTTCACAGCAATTTCCGCCTGCAACAAATGTAACAATGCCTGCAATGTTTGCTGATCATATGGTTTTGCAGCAAGGGATTCCTGTGCCCGTATGGGGCAGCGCCGATCCGGGCGGACAGGTAATTGTCGAAATCAATGGTCAATCAAAGCGTGGCGTGGTAAAATCGGATGGAAGCTGGAAAATTAAATTAAATTCGATGACTGCCGGTGGGCCTTTTACAATGACCGTTGTTGCTGCTGATACTACCACTATTCAGGACGTACTGGTCGGTGAAGTATGGATTTGTTCCGGGCAATCCAATATGGAATTCCCGGTTGTCCGCACCATGAATGCTGAAACCGAAATTGCCAATGCTAATTATTCGGACATTCGCTTGTTTATTGTCGATAAGGATACATCGATTACACCACGAACGGATGTAACGTCTGAAGGATGGAAGCTATGTTCGCCGGAAACAGTCGGACCGTTTTCTGCGGTCGGTTATTTCTTCGGGCGTGATATACATACGTCTCAGCATGTGCCAGTGGGTTTGATTGGTTCCTATTGGGGCGGAACGCCGGCTGAAGCATGGACGAGTTCGCAAGGCCTAAAAAAACTTGCCGATTTCCGGAATCTTATTAATATTCAGGGGACACGCATCGTGGCGGTTTCGGAGATCATGCAATTTTATATGGATAAGATAAAAGAATGGCAGGATAAGGTTGACAATATAATTGCCGAAAAATATCCATTGATTGATTTTGAGAATTGGAATACGGTTGATTTCGATGCGACTAATTGGGATGACATGCAGCTACCGCAATTTTGGAATAATGCGGGCTTAAAAGATTATACAGGTATAGTTCGTTTTAGAAAACTAATTTCGTTACCCAACGATTTTGCCGGAAAACCGTTGAAAGTACATGTGGGCGCGATTGATGAGGCGGATATTGCCTGGTTCAACGGCGTCATAGTTGGAGCGGCGGACGACTGGGATAAAAAACGAGTATACAATATTCCTGATAGTCTGATCCATGTGGGGCAGAACGTCATTGCTATCCAGGTTGCAAATGGCTGGGGACTCGGCGGTATGTATGGCCCGGCTGAAGATATGTATGTCGAAACTTCAAATGGATGGAAACTTCCGCTTGAAGGTGATTGGAAATATTGCGTAACCCTGCCCAATTCCGACGTTCCCGGACGTGTCACATATCCGATAGGACCCAATGGTTACACCATGCTTTACAATGGCATGATCGCACCGCTCATTCCATACGGTATTCGTGGAGCTATCTGGTATCAGGGGGAAAGCAATGCTGAGCGGGCGTATCAATACCGTAGTTTATTTTCAGAGATGATTATGGATTGGCGCATGCATTGGAAAGAGGGTAATTTCCCGTTCCTGTTTGTACAACTGGCAAATTATAACGAACGAACGAACGAACCAGTTGATGATAGTTGGGCGGAATTACGTGAGGCGCAAACTATGGCCTTGTTGCTCCCCAATACAGGAATAGCTGTCACAGTTGACATAGGCGATGCAGTTGATATTCATCCAACCAATAAACAGGAAGTTGGTCGACGGTTAGCGCTGAATGCCCGCAGTCAGGTATATGGTGAAACTCTTGTCTATTCAGGCCCCATCTATAAAGATATGGTCGTCGAAGATGGAAAAATACGATTATCCTTCTATCATGTCGGAGGCGGATTGGTTGCTAAAGGCGATGATAGCTTAAAAGGCTTTGCCATTGCCGGTGCCGATCATAAATTCGTGTGGGCAGACGCAAAAATAGATGGGAATGATATTATCGTTTCCAGCCCGGACGTTACCGAGCCGGTAGCAGTGCGCTATGCATGGGCAGCGAACCCTGAGTGCAATCTTTATAACAAGGAAGAATTGCCAGCATCCCCATTTCGTACGGATGATTGGGAGGGAGTGACGTTCGGGAAAAAATAAAGATTGTGTCTGTTTGTTAATCATTTTGTAATTTCCTATCCTATCGGGGCTGTATCATATGTTGTCTCACGCATTATCCTGAGCGTAGTCGAAGGATGATAACTAAGATAAAGCAGCATGCTTCACCTTCGCTCAGCATGAAGATTGTTTGCAAATCCTGACTTTTGATACAGCCCCTCAGGATATTTTTATACTTCGAAATTGAGAAGGTACCTCACCCAGCTTCCATAAATCGATTTGATACGTGTATATACTAATTCAATCATACGCACCCCGTCGTTCTTTCCGTTTAAATTTATATAACACCGTCCAAATAAATTATATTGCGACCACTCAAAAATTACCATACATTGAACACATGAAATATCCCTCTTGTCATCCAGTAATTTCTGCTTTGCTTATTTTTCATAATCGTCAGCCTGAATAAAGCGTTCAAATCAAGGAGTAAAAAATGCATAGTAAAAGTGTCGTTTTTTTGATCTGTCTGTATTTTGGTCTGCTGCTGGTTCCGTTTCAGCTAATATCTGGTGAAAATGAAGCATTATCGCAAGCAGTGCGACAATCGATTGACAAAGGAATTGACTACTACTATTCGCTTAATGTAAATGGTGGGTATTGTTATTTCTATTCGCTTGATAAGAAAAAGCGTTGGGGAGAAGATAAACTTGATGATCGCACGATTGAAGTTCAGGCGCCAGGTACTCCGGCTGTAGGTATGACGTTTCTAAGAGCCTATCACATAACGAACAATAAAAAATACCTGAGCGCTGCGATGGATGCAGCTCTTGCACTTGTGCGCGGCCAGACGGCTTTGGGAGGCTGGGACCATACCATCAGTCCGGATCAGGAAAAACCACGACAAATCAGTTTCGATGATGATCAGACACAAGGTGCGTTGCGTTTTCTGATGGCGATCGATCAGGATATTGACAATGATTCGCTGTCACTCGCAATAAAAAATGGCTTCTGTCTGATGCTCGATGCGCAGTTGCCCAATGGTGGCTGGCCGCATATGTACCCGTTGGAAGGCGATTATCATGACTATGCGACGTTTAACGACCAGGGAATAAATGATTGCGTGCGCGTGATGCTCGATGCATGGCGTTATTACAAGAAAAAGGAATATAAAACAAGTCTCAAAAAAGTCGGTCGATTTATTGTGATTTCTCAACTGCCGCCGCCACAACCGGGATGGGCACAGCAATACAATGAGTACCTGCAGCCGGCCTGGGCTCGCGATTTCGAACCACCGGCCGTGTGTCCGCAAGCTTCGCTGAATAATGTTTTTACGCTGATGGATATGTATGATGCGCTCGACGATGACATTTACCTGAAACCGATCCCTGATGCACTTCGCTGGATTGAAAGCATTCGATTACCTAACGGCAAATGGGGGCGATTCATTGAGCTTGGTACCGGACAGCCAATGTATTACGACAGAGGACGAATCCGAGTCAATTCAGTAAAGGAATTGCATGTCGAACGTTCGACCGGATATGGGTACGAAACGGATATCTCAGTTGAACTGGCGATGGCAAAACGGCAATTTAGCGATTTACAAAAGGGGGAGAAGCGCAAATCGACGAGTAAATGGCCCGAACTGTCTGATGAAGAATTAACCAAACGGGTTAAGAAAATTATAAAATTACAGGATAATCTGGGCCGCTGGGTGACGAAGGATGATCGCTTCAAAAATATCAAACCGGGGATTCGCTGGGATGACGAATACATTGTCATGGATCGGATCAGTGGACATGTATTTAATAGGAATATGAATCTATTGTGTGAATATCTGGAGCGCCAATAGTTAGGGGACTATCCTAAGGACATCCATCCGGTCCGGTTCAACGTCGAATGGATGCCAAATCAAAACGTTAATATTTTCGCCAATCCGGTAATTCATTAAGTGTGATGATATCTTTATCCTGAAAAACTTTTTTAAGATAATTTTTGTCGATCTCCCGAATAAAACTCCCGTTCCACACAGCAAACCATGACCACCAGATACCGTAGGTACGGCATTTATCCGGATCCGGCAAGGTACCGGATTCAGATAATGCGACCAGTTTTTTACCGTTATATTGTCGTTGAATTAAATCCCACTCTCCGGTCATTGCGGAAGATGGCGCCGTATAAATATCCATGGCGATAATATCGACATAGTCATCGCCGGGATACCATTCATGCTGATCGTCACTAGTAAACACCCAGATTAAATTATGAACCTGATGGAAGTTCACCAGGCGATCATATAGTATCACCCATAATTTTTTAAACGGCTCCGGACCTTTTGCACCCCACCAAAACCAACCGCCGGCTGCTTCGTGCAAGGGACGCCAGAGTACGGGAATATCAGCTTTTTCCAGCCGTTTTAATTGGACCGCAATTGCATCGATATCTCTGAGAAGTAATTGATAGCGATCGGATGTTGTGTCTGCAAGCGCTGCCTCAAGATCGAATGTAGTGGCTATTGTGTAGAAGCCGCGAAACCATTCTTTTCCTTTTTTATTGATAAGATCTGTAGGTGCATTCCAGTGCCAGCATACGGTTACAATACCGTGACCAGTCTGAGCCCATTCAATCCAGCTATCTATGACTCCGGTGGTATCTGATTGATAAGCCACCCGGGATGGGGAATAATCAATGATATCAAAAGCGCCCACAGCGGGTTCCAGTCCCGTAACCGATTTGATATACTTTATATCATGCAGATCCTGCTGGCCAGAGAGAATGCACGTATGGTAATTGGCGATTAAAAAATTGTAAAGCGAAACCGAAGCAAGAGAAATCTGCGAATCTGTTAATTGGGTTGTTGGCTTTTTTAATGAATCGAGTGTTGTGGGAATAAGGTTTATATAGTCGATATGATAATGGCCCCAGCCTTTGCGGATAGTTATTTTATTTGTACCTTGGTTCAGTATAAATTTACCAGCACGATGTTCCATAAATTCAGGACCGCTGTAAGAAAACATGCCGCTTGATCTGGCGCCATTAACAGTCAGCTCATACCCCTTGCGCGTTTGTGTAGTCGCATATCCGATAATGAGTTCATACAATCCAGCGTCGGCATCGAATTGAAATAACAGGCTGTCTGCTTCTGTGTCGAATCTCGTTACGTAACCGGTCCCGGAATATCCCGATGTATCATTGGAAATGATTGTGTTAAAGCGGAGCGCACTTTCAGCTTCAAAATGATATGTGGTTCCGAAACTCGGCGTTGCAAATCCGAGTAAGAGCAACAAAAGCAGCATATTTATGCCTCCTGGTAGAATTTAATAAAATCAGCAACGTGTATGATGCGTCTTTGATTTGATCTTCTCAATAATTGGAGCACGGTTCACAAAATGTTTCATTTCTATTACATGAAAGGATTTAAAGATACGTTTTTCAGACGTAAGAATCAACAATATTTTACCTAAATTTCTAAAGAATACTTGGATTCAACCTCCACGTTAAGTCTATACATATATGCTGATTTTAATAATTTAAACTAAAAGTTCCGGTTTTATATAAACCAGGAAATTAATCAAATCATTCATATGATCGATTAACATGAATATATCAAAAATGAATGCTATCAAAAGTTAATTACAACTAAAATTTGCTTGACATGTTGATGTTCATTTTATATATTAGAATAATTACGTAAACGATTAAGTGGCGTATTTTTCCTGTGCTTTATAAATCATTTCACTATAGTTTACGAATTCAGTTTACATATAACAAGGCCATCCTCCTATATCTTATATTGAATTATCAGTGGTTTTTGGCCACTAATTTTATATACATAGTGCCTTACGATTCAGGCAGATTAATGGACATGTCGGTCGATTAGCGTTATCACCATATTTACGTATAATGAATCCCACTTGAATTTATAGTGCCATAATTTCAGTGAAAACATCAAAACTAATTTAAGCCGACAAAGAGCGTCGGCTTAAAGCGATGATGAGCTGATGTTGACATAAGTAAATAAAACGAAACTGCGTTCAC
>JAFGDW010000014.1 GCA_016931935.1 Candidatus Zhuqueibacterota bacterium
CTTGTAAAACAGGATGATAATCTATAAAACATATCACGGCCTGGTTGCTTGGGCTGTTAGGAATAACCTGATTTTGGGGTCATACGAATTTAATCTGTCAGCTTTTTAATTTTTAAGTTTTTATAATAAACCACATCACCATGATCTTGAAGCAAGATATGGCCTTCATCAGGTTCTCCAAAATTGGGCCATTTTGCGTATTTGCTTTTCGCGACAAACGCATGCCACATTTGATTGCGACGTGTATAGTCCACAACCTTAATGCCGTTTAGAAAATGCTCCACATGATAACCATTTACAATAATTTTTGCCCGGTTCCAATTGTCTTTGTTGTAACGTTTATGCGTTGATTCATTTGGCGCGTAGTATAAAGCATCAGCAGGGATTAAGTCATACAGTGACGCTAATCTGTGTGTAACATTCTCCGGTTTGCTGGCGACCGTATGATTTTCATCATCAACAATTTGATATTCGCATCCAATCGCCGAACCTTTGCCTTTATTTAATTCGGGATCGACAAAATATTTGATTCCGCTCTTAGCGGCCTCTGTATATTTGAAATCCAGTTCCAATTCAAAATTTCTATATTTGTCAACGGTAATAATATCACCGCCAAATTCTGACTCTGCGCCTGTTCCTTTTATGACTGACAGAATTCCGTCTTCAATTTTCCATTCCTTGGTAGGGAACTGATCTAATTTAGCGCCGCGCCATCCATTCGTCGTGTTGCCATCCCAGAGCAACCGCCAGCCTTCTTTCTTTTCCCGCTCCGTTAGCTCACTAAGCAAATAGCAAATTTGTGGAATATCTTCAGTAATTGGTTTTGATTGCTTATCCAGATTTTTAGTACAAATTCGAATATTTCGAAATTGTACGCTCTTGCCGGCTTTCATTGTGTCATTGTTGATGCTGTGGACTTGAAGCGCTACAAAGCCGCTTGTCATCTTATCATCAATCATGTCAACTGTTTGCATGCCATTCATCCATACTCGTATGTGGGTGGCAATCATTTCAATACGGAAATGATTCCAATCTTCAGGTTTATAGGCTGATTTCGCTTTAGGATTGCATTCCAGGTTATACAGCAAGCCTCTGCCGGCTTCATCGTAAAGGCCACCGCTCCAGCCACGTGGCGATGCATCCAATTCGACCTGGTATCCATGCACACGTCCATTACGGAATTCAGGCACGCTTTTACTACGTGCCTGTACGCCAGAATTTAATCCACTATCCAGCCTGGCTTCATATTCGAGAATGAAATCACTGAATTCCTGCTCCGTCGCTAAAAAAGTGTTTGGCGTGTGAAGCACGCTTATGCCACGAAGAATGCCGTCTTTGACCTCATATTTTGCAGTTCCATTTAAAACTCTCCAGTCATTTAGATTTTTTCCATTGAATAATTCTGTCCAGTTTTCTTCACTGGTCACACGCAATGGTAAACAAATTATCGAGAATATATATAGAAATGATAAACATTTCATATTTACCTCCACGCGTTAATTGCGGCCATTTTATAATTTATCAGCTGTAATCAACTCAATTCTCACAGGAATATAATCCGGAATTGATTCTCCCTGAAGGACGCGGAACGCATTTTCAATGGCCAGTTTGCCCATATCGTATGGATATTGTGCAATCGAACCGGCCATTTTGCCTTCTTTGATCGAAACTTTAGCATCGTTTAACGCGTCGAAACCGACGACCAAAATTTCCCCCGATTTTCCGGCAGCAGCAATTGCCTCGATTGCACCCAACGCCATTAAATCGCTGCAGGCAAACAGCGCTTGGACTTGTGGGTGGGATTGAATGATATTTTGAAATACGTTGAATCCCTGATCGCGCTCCCAATTGGCCGTTTGTGAAGCCACTACTTCAATGCCCGGATAGTTTTTCACTGCAGAATGGAATCCGCGCAATCGTGCATCGCCAGTCTCGTGTCCCGGAATCCCTTCCAATATAGCGATTTTCCCACTGCCACCCAGTTGTTGCGCGACGAATTCACCCGCAATTCTGCCACCTTCAAAATTGTCTGAACCGATATAAGTAGTGACCTTACCATTTACGCTCGCCAACGCAGTCGAATCAACCTCAGTATCCATTGTAAGAATCGGAATGCCTGCTTTGTTTGCTTTAACAATAACGGGCACAAGCTCTCTGGATCCGCTCGGCGCAACGCAAATCGCATCCACTTTGCGTTGAATTAAATTTTCAATGATTTGCATTTGCTTTTCCACATCGATTTCGCGTTCGGCTGCCTGAACAATCAGGTTTACACCCAATTGTTTAGCCGCTGCTTCAGCGCCATTTTGCATATCAATAAAAAATGGATGGTTCAGGGTCTTTAAAACGATGGCAATTGTGGGGCCGTCAAATTCAGCCTTTTTACCGCGTTGGCAGGCAGATGAAAGGATTATGGATAGGGTAAAGAGAATGATTGAAATAATTAGAAATTTTTTCATTTTGAAGCCCTCCGTTTATTTTTTGAAATTTAGCTCATCTTTGGGAAATTTCTATTTTTCATTCGGCTGCTGTGTCATTCCCGCATGACATATCCAGTTTTCATTGTATTATCAAATAGTGGACAGACCGGGTTTTTAGCGGGAATCTAGAAAACATCATCTGAATACCAGATGCACTCATGATGGAAAGTATCATTAATTATAGATTCCCGATTTCGAGGGAATGACACCTATTTGTATAATTGTAATTCTATTTCTTCTGCCGCTTCAAAGCCATATCTACCAGAACCGCGATAATAATCACTGAACCAATCACAATTTGTTGAATAAAGGATGACACCCCCAACAGATTTAATCCATTGCGTAACACGCCCATAATAAAAGCGCCAATCAGGGTTCCAAAAATGGTACCTTCGCCACCCATTAAACTTGTACCGCCGATAACTGTCGCAGCGATGGCGTCCAGTTCATACATAATGCCGGCGATCGGTTGGGCGGAATTTAAGCGCGCTGTCAAAATAACGGCCGCCAGTCCGCTAAGCATTCCGCAAATGCCGTATACCATCGCCTTGTTCAGTTTTACATTTACACCGGATAGAACAGCCGCTTCTTCGTTCCCACCGATAGCGTAGGTGTACCTGCCAAATTTTGTGCGTGTGAGTATAAAATGGGCAATCACATAAACGGCAATCATAATGATGACTGGCGTCGGAATATAGAGAATTTCACCAGTTGCTAAAAAACGTAATGAGTCGGAAAATCCGGAAATTGGCCGGCCTGAAGAGTATAGCAATGCAGCGCCTCGGGCGACACTCATCATGCCCAACGTTGAAATAAATGGGGGAAGCTTGCCATATGTGATGAGCAATCCATTAATTAATCCACAAAACATACCGACAGCTAATCCAGCAAATAGTGCCAGCGGCAATGGTAAGCCAATTCGCAGGGTACTGGCCAACACTACACCGGAAAATGCCAGAATTGATCCTACCGATAAATCGATGCCTGCAGTAATGATGACAAATGTCATACCTACAGCGATTATTGCATTGATAGAAGTTTGTTGAGCAATGTTCAATAAATTGGATACGGTGAGAAAATAGGGAGATAAAATCCAGAGAACAATGCATAAAATGAGCAATCCCAGCAGGGTGCCGAATTGCCGACCATGATGTAGAAAAAATTCTTTTCGATCCATTTATACTCCTAACGCACAATGCAAAATTTTTTCCTGATTTGCTTCTTCAATAGGAAATTCACCGGATATCTTGCCCTGATGCATAACTAATATTCGGTCACTCATGCCCAATATTTCCGGCAGTTCCGAGGAGATCATAATAATAGCAGCACCTTCGGCGATAAGCTTGTTCATGAGTTGATATATTTCTACTTTCGATCCCACATCAATGCCGCGTGTCGGTTCATCAAAAATTAAAATATCAGCGTGCGAGCAAAGCCATTTGCTCATGACTACTTTCTGTTGATTACCGCCGCTTAAAAACAGCGTTTTTTGGTTCATGCCGGGTGTTTTAATGCGCAATTCTCTAATATATTGCTGTGTCGCCTTATATTCTTTTTTTGAACTAACAATACCCAGCTTTGACCAATTATCCAGATTCGGCAAGCAGATATTTGCCTTTACAGAAAGGTTTAATACAAGACCCTGTGATTTCCGATCTTCAGTCAGATAGCCGATACCAAGTTTGATGGCTTTTTTAGGGGAGGTTATTGTTACCTTTTTACCATCTACGAAAACACAGCCGCTATGGATGCTGTCGTGTCCGAAAATGGCCCGGGCCAGCTCGGTTCGACCGGAGCCCAGAAGGCCGGCAATTCATAGGATTTCGCCGCGGTGAAGCGAAAGATTGATTTTGTGAAGATGCTGATTTGTAACTTCCTCGAGTCGAAGTATTTCATCGTCAATTTTAACAGTTTGCTTTGGGAATTGCTCTTTCAACTCCCGGTTTACCATCATGTTGATTAATTCTGACTTGGTTACATCTTGAATGTTGTGAGTTCCAACGTATTTACCGTCGCGCAAAACAGTTACGCGATCGCCAATTTCGAACAACTCTTCCAATCGGTGAGAAATATAAATAATTGAAACACCTTTGGATTTCAGGCAGCGAATGGTCGCAAAAAGTTCTTTAATTTCCTGGTCGGTGAGAGCGGATGTGGGTTCGTCCATAATCAAGATTTGGGCATTCAGCGATAGGGCTTTAGCGACTTCAACCATTTGTTGCTGGGCAACTCCCAGGTCCTTCACAAGGCGACAAGTATCAATATCAACTTTCAAATCATCGATCAATTTTTGCGATTCGCCAAATAATTTTTTATAATCAATGATGCCAAGCTTGTTGCCAGGTTCGCGGCCCAAAAAAATATTTTCACCTGCGGAGAGATGAGATACTAAATTTAACTCTTGATAAATGATACCGACGCCAAGATGTTGCGCATGCTTGGGATCTTTAATTTCCGTATTGATTTTGTTGAAGTATATTTCCCCGGACGTTTTTTGGTAGGCGCCACTCAGGATTTTTACTAGCGTCGATTTACCAGCTCCGTTTTCCCCTAAAAGAATATGTACTTCACCCTTTCGAAGTTGGAAATCTACGTTATCTAAAGCAACAACTCCCGGGAAAGTTTTGGATATATGGAGCATTTGAAGAACGATATCATTATTCATAACGAAATCACTATTCGTAAAGAATACGTTTTGTTAATCGTCAAAGAAATGATGATTGTGGAGAAGAAAAACCCGATGTAATTTTAAGTAAATCATCGGGTTTTATCTGATTATAACTAATTAATGCGGCTCAAAGTTTCAATTGTTTTTACCGCAGCAGTATCTGCATCCGGCATAGGGAGTATTTCAGCCGAGACAAATCCTTAATAATTAATCTTATATAACAATTCAAAGATTTCTCCAAAATCAATATGTCCAGCACCCGGATACCAGCGATTTGAATCAGCTACATGAAAATGAAACATCCGATCTTTCGCGGATTGAATACTTGCCAAGGTGGATGGTTCTTCAATATTCATGTGAAACGTATCGAGAAGAAGACCAACATTATCTTTCGCAATTTTGTCCAATAATTGCATTCCAGAATTTACCGTATTTATTAAATCGGTTTCATAACGGTTAATTGGCTCAATTGCGAGCTTTACATTTGCATCCTCTATAGCACATTCGCGTATAGCTTCAATCAACCATGTTTCTGATCTGGAATAGCTAATTCCAGGTTGGCTCCTGCCGCGAATTAAACCAATAATGACAATAGCGTTCAATTTGCGCGCCAATTTAATTTGAGATTTAATCCGATCGGTTGCACGAATTCGAATATTGATATCAGCATTCGTGAAAGATAGTCCTTCTTCACCATATGCTTGACCGGTTCCTATGGCTGGAACAGGTAAATTGACTTGTTCCAGCAATCCCATTAAATCGCTTAAGTCAAGCAACTCAGGATCACGAACAGCTAATTCAACACCATCATAATGCAGATTTTTAATTTTATCAAGATTTTCTTTTATTTCACCCTTATAGGCAACTGCATTAAATGATGCCGGTTGTGTTGATAAAACAATACTCAACTTCATATCTATAATCCCATTTTGCGAATTGCATAAATCGGACGCCATCCTTCGGTAAATGGTTCTTTCAAGTACGGTTCCATTTCTTTTTCGGTTCGCATTGTCGTTTTTTCGACAGGTGGAACTGTTCCGGCCGGATAAGCTTCCAGAATTTCATCGTGTACTAATGTAAGATACGATAGTATAGCGGCAATGGTCTTGCGTGCTTTTTTCGCATCACCTAGATCTGGTCGCCCAACAACGCCTTCCGGGATGGAACTTAATTCAATTGGGAAGTGACCCTGACCTTCTGACCATTTGCTCGGCCGTGCAAACGGATCGACGGCTTTGTCGAAATGACCGTCGGGAATATAGCCTTCGACGGACGTTTTTTCAGCTAAAGTCATGTCAACAAATTCCGGCTCAAGTAATAGCATAACAGATGTTTCAGCTTCATCTGCATGAACAAATGTGGTTTCCCAGTCGCCACCGCGTTCTTTGGTACGGAAAAATTCACGCACTGCCCGATGCCAGTCAATCACACGGAAAATTCCCGGTAAATTCCAGGTCTTCTGCAATTCCTGGATAGCTGCTTCCAATAACCATTGATGCCCATGATTGTTTATAAGCACCATCTTGCGGAAACCATCGTTCCAAAATCCAACCATTACGTCAATCAGATTCCTTTTAACGACTTCATCTTCCAAATGAATCGTGCCCGGCATACCAATATGATGATGTGGATGACCCCCAAAATTTAATGGCGTATACGTCAGGTTTACCGGATTACCACGTTTCGCTGTGAATCGGCGCACGCCCTCAAGAATTTGTGTCACCATAAATGTGTCCAGCCCTGTTACTGTGTGACGTCCATGCAATTCGGTACAGCCTACCGGAATGAACAAAATATCGTTCTTTTTACGGTTTTCAACAACGCGCTGCCGAACGGTATTTTGAATATACGTACCCGGCTTGCCCAATTCTGATGGGGAAGGAATACCGTAATCATCCAAAATTTGGGAAATTTCATCATCGGAAGCTTCCCATATTTTTTTCTTTAGACGACCGACCGTTGTGTCTTCAAAAAACAGATCGTCCTGATTTGTTTTCAGCCATTGTGCCATTTGTTAATCCTTTCCATTTTATGTCTCATTTTCCGATGAATCCCAATTAAAGGGGGATAATTCTGGAATCCCCCTTTGTTGGGATAAAGGAGAAATAGGAAATTTTATAATAATCAGCCTCGAAGAAATAAGTTACATTTTTTCTGATTACCAATTTTTGTCACTCCCGAATGCTATGGCCAGAGTCGTTCTATTACTTGAAGGAAAACATCCTGGGATTTTATTTGGGAGTACACTGTTTCGGAATACTGGATTCCTGCAAAAAATGCAGGAACGACAAACAATTCAATATTCTTGATGGAAATATCTTAATGTTTTTGAAATGCGACAAAGTCAAATTACTTTTAGTATTGTATTTTTATTCAAGATTTGTCAACGTGATTTTTACTTCATCCCGGTCGGTTTGAAGCATTAACAGATTTTCTTCCACTTTATCCAGTCCGATTTTTTTAGTGATCATTGGCGATACATCCATTCCGGCGGACATACAACTGATTACATTCGGAAATGTTCCATGTCCTGAATGGCCTTGTGAACCAACAACACTCGCGCGTCTAACTTGCAACACTTCGCCATTCAATGGAATCCGGTCGTCAGCACGGGCAACAACGACAACCGTGGTATTCACTGCTTTGCCTTCCCAAATTATTTGTTCGACGTCCTTCCATACAATACTTGGCAATCCAGTCGCTTCTAGAATGATTCCCGCACCCATGCCTTTGGTAATATCTAATACTGCTTCCGTTACATTTTCTTTCATAGGATCAATAGCATGTGTTGCTCCCATACTGAGCGCCATCTTCCGGCGTGATGCTGATGGCTCAGACAAAATTACAGAGGTTGCACCCGATTGACGAAGAATAGCACAAGCAGCCACTCCAATGGGGCCTCCGCCCAAAATGACCACATGCTCTCCAGCGCGAATTCCGCCGCCACGTTCAATCACAGCATTGTACGCAACAGATGTCGGCTCCACTAGACTGCCTAACTGCCACATCTTTTCTTCACCATATACATCACGTAATTCCTCAAGACTCCAGAGGTAGCGGGCATCCATTTTGATGTATTTGGCGTAAGCTCCATCAATTGAAAAGCCGATTTCTTGCAGCGCTTCACAATGATTTGGAAATCCATCGCAACAAGGTTTACATTGTGCACACCAAACCATTTCTTCAGAGCACACCGCTTCGCCAGCTTGATATTTTTGTCGTGTGCGTTTGTTGATAGCATTTTCACCAGCTTCAACGACAACGCCTGAAAATTCATGACCCAATGTGCATGGGAAAGCGGTTAAACCGGGATAGAAGATATAACCTTCATTATCAGCCTGACGCATATGAACATCACTTCCACAAATACCACACGCTTTAACTTCAATGAGGACCTCTGTGGGGCCTGGTACGGGAATATCCTTTTCAACAATTTCAATACGCGGATTTCGCCATACTTTACTTCCCAGGTACGTCAGTTTTCCGTCAATATCTTTTGCCCCTAATTTAAAATCGGGTTTAGGTTCCCAATCTGCCATTAATGATACGGTTCTCATCTTTACTCCTATTAATTAAAAGTTTAAAATAAGTGAATTATTAAGTTTTAAGCAATTTTTAAAACTGATTCACGTTCTACTATATGTGAATTAAGTACTATATTGCGGGAATATTCCACTTCGCTTTTAATTCGGGACATGATAAGTTTCATACTTTCTTGCCCCATTTCGTATATGGGCTGATGCATTGTTGTAAGCGGTACTGTCGTGAAATGCAGATCGTCGTAGCCGACAATTGATATGTCGTCGGGAATTTTAATTCCCATTTCGTTCGCTAATGAATAAAAAAGTAATGCTATTCGATCATGACCCGCAAAAATGGCGGTGATGTCGTTTCGCGTCTTCAATAAAGCACGAGCGTATTTAAAATATCGATTTTGAATGAATGGACCTGAATCAGCGATAATAATATCATTATCTATTGGAATATTATGGTCGAGTAACGCGTTTTTGTATCCTTCCAATCGATCACGTTCTGTGCTGAAAAGCGCGCTTAAAATAATAGCAATTTTTTTATAACCTTTGTCGATAAGGTATTTCGTAATTTCATAAGCGCCATCGTAATTGTTGGTCGTCACATAGTCAACATCTAAATCAGGAATTGTACGGTCTGCAAGCACTACAGGAATATTTCGCCGCAAAAATTTATCAATGATTTTTTTGTTCTGCTCATCAGGTGCTGCAGTTGGCATGAAAATTAATCCCGCCACAGAATTTTCAAGCAGTCGATTGGCGTGAAATTCTGCTTTTACATAAAGATCATCTGAATTACAGAGAATGAGACTGTGCTTGTTTTTAGCAGCTTCATCTTCAGCACCGCGCGCAAGTTCTGGCGCATAACCGCTGCGAATATCAGGTACAATCAATCCAATTATGGTTCTGGTTTCCGAGTGTACGGAGCCGTTGATAACAAAAGTACCCAACCGTCGCTTTCTTTCAAGATATCCCATGTTCACTAAATTTTGAATAGCCTGGCGAACAGTTGCTCTGGCTAATCCGGTGATTTGAGCCAGCTCTTCTTCGGTTGGGATCTTATCGTTGGTTTTGAAAACACCCTGGTCGATTTGTTCGATCAACCAGGTCTGTAGTTGAAAGTATTGAGGGACTGGGCTGCTTCGATCAACGATCATTTAATTGTCCATGAATTGATTAATTGTCTATACAATTATATGATTAAAAAGTAATAATGTCAAGTAATTTTTGTATACAGACTTCAATTTTTTATTTTGATGGTTGGGGAGATACAGCTCGGTTAGGCTGTTTATTTCAAAATCACTTTTCGAAAGATTGATGAGAAAACAGCCTTACCGTATACTTTTGTCAAAGTATGGAGATATCTTCTAATAGTTGGAGTGCGGTATGAAGTCGTATAAACGAACGTTTGTAAATAAGTTAAGTTCTTTGGAAAAATCTGAGAATAACTAACAATATTCGCCATCTGGCCAATGGTGCAGTTCTTCATGTCCTTGGTTCTTTTAAATATCAACTGAGTAACAGGAATTCAATAAACTACTTCGAAGACGCTGCCCAGAAGGATACTTTCTAAAATGGATGGATTAATTAAGCCTAATGATTCTAATAATTTTCTATATTGATAATGTACCATATCAATGATTCTGTCTATTTAGTGTCGTTTTTCAAGAAAGTCATTAATAAGAATGATGTTTTTTCCTATATTCACGAGGAGAGCAATTACAGTTTTCTCTAAAGGCTGCATTAAAGCGACTTAAAGAGTTAAATCCCGCCTCATAAGCTATTGCAGTAATGCCTTCATCCGATACCGAGAGCTGTCTTTGTACATGAAGAATACGTTGCTGGAGTACATACTGATTTAGCGTTATGCCGAATGATTTTTTAAATATTGCATTTGCATAATCCGGATGAAGCCCGACAGCTTTTCCGATATCTTCGTTTTTTATTGGTCGCTTGTAGTTGCGGGCAATAAAAATTATCATTTTCTCGACAAAGTCAATCGGGGGAAATTCATGATCCCCTTCCTTAAATTCATCCCACTCAGCAGATGTTGAATTAAGGGCAAATCTGTGTAACCTGGCTCGTAACTCCATGGCTAATACATCGATACGTTTTAAATCTCCAGCAGAAACATCCTCTAACCAGTTTTCAATTAAATATTTATCATATTGATAATCTTTAGTATTCGTTGCGTTAACAATATCGCCTTTTAAAATATGATCGACAAATGTCGCGGGAAGGTGCCAATTCATAAATTGAGCAAACGGAATGGTGCATACGTAATAGGGCGCATCATTATCAAAATGTATAATT
This sequence comes from Candidatus Zhuqueibacterota bacterium, assembly GCA_016931935.1. Taxonomy (GTDB): domain Bacteria; phylum Zhuqueibacterota; class Zhuqueibacteria; order Thermofontimicrobiales; family Thiofontviventaceae; genus Thiofontivivens. The sequence goes on from JAFGDW010000014.1 coordinate 10,992, forward strand.
TGATGCGGCACAAGTGCCCAAAAAACGACAAGCCGCTCAGAAGTGACCATGATTTTTCTATCATTTATTAAATAGGTTATCGAGCCACCCGCTAGCAAATTTATTTCAATTTCATTATGTCTGTCCGGTTTTGACATCAGTTTGGGCGTCCATTTTTCAACAGTAAATCCATACGGTGTGAGTTCTGGGCGGTTGTTATCGAATATTTTGAAATTCTCGGAATCCAGCATATTTTACCTCAAAAAAAGGTAGTTTTTAATGTATCGATAGATTAAATTATATATATTCAAGCAAACTATCAAGTCATTTTTTACGCCACGCGAATAAGTGTTGCAGATGTCGTAATTAATCAATTCTATTGTGGAACGTTTTTATGTAATAGTAAAAATTACAAAAGAAGAAATATGCTTAATGAGAGCAAAGCCGAACTTTAAAAGCGCGGCAGTGTGCTCAACGTTTTGTTTAAATCGAAATTGAAACTAAAACTATATTTGATAAAATTTTGATGCATATTAAAAGGAGTCGAATAAATGAAACGCTATTTCATATATGCACTAATTATTGTGCAATCGTTTCTTTTTTTTAGTTGCGCCGATAAAGACGATACAAAAAATAATATTGATTCCAATTTGAAGGCTCCGCGTGTGATTATCATTGCAGATTTTCCACCGTTGGATGTGATTGCCGGAAAAGGTGCCAGGCCGGGCGATCCTGCCGATAAACTGTCAGACCCGGATGATGTCCAATCCATGGTGCGTTTTCTTCTTTATTCTAATGAATTTACAGTGGAAGCCCTTATTGCGGCTGCCGGCACATTCGCCAATATCGCACGAAAACAAAATATACTGGATATGCTGGACCTTTACGAACA